>JAVWBH010000213.1:0-5340 GCA_036649595.1 Bacteroidales bacterium | reverse complement strand
GAATCAGATTTTTACTGAAAAATACTTTTTGTATTGAGCTGTCGGCAAACGACGTTCCCGCCAATCCGTAAGGATAATTCTTATTCAGATCAGGCAACGTATACCATCCCGGATTTGCAGCAAGAGCCCGGTTAACTTTCGTTCCGGATTTAAAAAGCATAAATCGCTCTACAAACTGAGCACCCGCAGAATGCCCCCAGATATCATACTGTTGCTGGGTTCCATCCAGCGACTTCTTTATATATTCAAAGACAGGATCGATCAAAGAGAAAGTCCACTCTTTTTCATCTTGCTGAACGGCATTCTTAAATAAACCTCCTTCAATGTATTCAGATGCGGAGTAATGTTCTTTCGGAAACTCAAGTGCGAACACCATAACCTTTTTGGTCGTAGCTTCTGCTATCCAGGCTCCCAGATAATCATTTGCATTACGTTCCGTCCCCGGAAAAAGAAGCAGAACAGGCATATGCCGGGGATTGCCCGACGCCGGAATAAAATAATGAATATTTACCGGTTTATTTTGGAGGGGCTCATAGCTGTTAAACCGTACGATCCCCTTGCCCACAGCAAACTGATCACTATAACCTTTGTCAGGATGTAAGATAGCATCATCTACCTGACATCCCGACAAAAGAAGAATAATGATCGAAATAAGATGGTATATACTTTTCATTAAAACATGATTTGTATCAATAACTCACTCCGAAGTTCCTGATTATACTGTGCGTGCATTTTGGTAAATTTCTTGTATTTCCCAAGTGCCTGAATTTTCAGATTATTCCCCAGAAAAAACTTCGATATCCCAATTTTGGATTCAAACATATCCTTTACTACAGACTTCTCTGATTCAGCCCATTCCGGCTTGACAATACTGTGAGATACATCAAAAGACCATCCCGATTTTGTCAGATATCCCGACTGAAGTGTTACTCCATTTCCGATAGCCAGATAAGCATCTATTTCACGTGGTTGCAAAGCCGCATGCGTAAATAACCCGCTATTCAGATTAGCGCCTATTGCATTCACATATTCCGCGAAAAAGGAAAAGCCCTGATAACGAAACAACAGATCCACCGATATCTTCTGATAATCGGGATATTTAGGCTTACCTTCCGCATCGAACATTTCAAAATCGCCATGTCCCTCTCCTACGGCATGACTTGCACCTACATTATAACTATACGCTACACCAATTCCTAAACGGGGCTTTGACTCTCTTGCCAAATCGACGCCAAGCAGTTCATTTCCTTGTGTAAAGAATCCGAAGGGATAAAACGTAGCACGGCCGCCATACTTCAGTCCTCCTAAATCGAAATCCACAGAAGAAGAGCCGAATGAATTACGCCCGTCGCCGGATGTTACGGCAGCCCCTAAATCAAGACCGGTAGTTCCCATCGGAATTCTGCTCTCGACAAAAACACCTAACTCACGCCCCGAACGACCAAATACCTGAGACATCAGACTTCGCTCACTGAATGCCAGCGTCTGTTCTAATAGCATCATTTCGCGCGAATTCGTAAACGTTTGTCGCTGGCCTGCGGAAATTTTCAAAAACCGGAAAGGTTTATATGCTACCCAGGCATCCATCAAAGGATAACTGTCTGCGAAATCCATCTGTAACAGGAAGCTCAGGTTTTGCTTTTTAAAATTTCCCTCCAGATTTAAATATGCGCGCCGAACTCCGAAACGATACTCCGGCTGACTATCATTTAATCCCGTATAGCTCCCGAAGGTCTGGACAAAACCGCCTAAGCGGAATTGCTGATCACCCTCATTCAGATTCAGGCTTAAAACACTGCGCGTACGAGTTGATAAAATCCCATTTTCTAAAACTTGTGCCTGCACCGAAAATCCGGCCAGAAAAAAAAGGACGGTTGCACTAAACAACTTTCTCATATCTGTTTTTTTAATTTTTCTCTCTATAAATAGGTAGTTCCTGATGTAATTTTCCATCAATTACCCGATAATTCACAAATCCGTTTGAAGACTCCGGCTCTAAAAGCGAGCCGATAAGGTTTGCATTTCGCTGATTCATTTCTATCTTCAGTGTCCCGGCCGGTAATGTGACCCGTTTATCGGACACTTCTGTTTTTACCTGTAGCGGATACATCCCGGAAATATTTTCTGACGATTCTATAGCAGATATGACGAGATAACATTCCAGATCCAATATAACTTCCTGATCGGTCGGTTTGATGTCGACTCCCAATAAAGTAAGCTTCTCAAATGCCTTTTTCTGTGTAGGCAGAATATAATACGCTTTGGGGCGTTTACGTGTCAATGTTGGTTTCGACTCTGTAGAAAAAAGCATATGAACGGGAAGTGTTATCAATCTATTCTTGACCATATCCAGAAATTGTACTTCCTGTGCCGGATTATCCGAACGAGTATATTCTACAACAATATCCGAACGTTCAGCTTCTGCTTGTGCACAGACATCCTTTATCCGGGCAGCCTGATCGCAGGCTATCTTAGCCAGTTCGTCGGCAAAAACGAAAACCGTATTCAGACGGCGTTTTACAGATATCCGCTCGAGCCCCACTCCTCTGACTTCCACCAAAACAGAAATCGAATTTTTAAGCGCCATTGAGTTGGCACTCGACCGGGGAGAAGTACCCCCTTGGGTAAAACGGATATTTCCGTTTGAGGAAGAAGAGGTATAATACGTCTGATGAGTCAGGCCGTTTTGATCCATCCGTTTTCCTATTCCCGGCAAAATGAGCTGATCTACCGCATTGCGGATAGGAGCTGCCACATTGGGGTTGCTACTGTACAGAAACATCACATCCGTAGGGTTCGACAGCACTTTTCCGTCTGATATATAAAACAGATCGGACTTCATGGGCTGATATTCATGAAAATCCACAAACAAATGGGGTAAGATCTTATTTGCGACAGCGTGCATCGCAACCGCTTCGGGGCTGTCGAGTTTACTCTGATCGCGGTTAAGATCGATTCCATTAGCCGTATTCCGGTTGTTTCTTTCTCCTCCGTCGATATTCACCATCGGCATGATATAGAAGTTTATCTTATCCAGATAATCATGCTTCTCGGGGTTTTCAAGAATCTGCTGCATAAAATACAACAACCCTTCTGTTCCGATCGGCTCATTTCCATGCACACGACCCATTAAAAGGATATTAATTTTCTGCTCTGCATTTTCTTTCCGGCCAATCGTAACCAACGGGATATCCCGCCCTTTCTGGGTCTCTCCCGCCTTCTCTATCCGGATCAGATCAGGATGGTTTAACCGAAGATCCTCTATGAACTTCATCATTTCTTTATAGCCGGTAAACCCTCTTGATTTCTGAAACAACGGGGTATTCATTTGCATATCCGGCTCCGGAAAAAATTTTGACGTAACCTTCCCTGGTTGTTGTGCTCCGGCAACAGCACAGATCAGAAACATTAATCCAATTATCTTATTTCTCATAATTATTAAAATCTAACCTGCATCAGCAGGTTTGTCAAACCTTCAAATCCCGAAAAATCTTCTCCGTTTAATTTACGCGACGGCCCGTCGGGTTTAATCAGACAGTATGATAACTGTATCTTTACGGCATGCGATTTCAGCAGATATTTCGTGACACCCAATTCATAATAATCTTTTCGGTTATAATACAGGTCATTATTCAGATAAGAATATTTATCGGGCATAAAATGGGTATAACGCGCGTCGATCGACCAGAAATTCCGAAAGAAATATCCTCCCTGAATATTAAATCCGCTGCCGGCCATCATCCTGTTACGAATATAACCGGCAATATTTTGCTGGCCGTCAATGATAAAATCGCGCGAAGGCGCTGCATTATTTCTGGCTCTTTGCGTAATCGTAGCAGGTACGTCGATACGTGTCATCACAAATTCACCCAACAAAGAGAACCCCATATATTTAAAATGGAAATCAGCTGTCAGCTTTGTGTAATCAGGCAGCACAACCTGGTTCAGATCATTGTAATAAAGAAGCGGAGAGCCGCCGTTTCCTCCTTTCCGGTCAATCGTTCCGTCATTATAGCTTGCGGCTACCGAAATATTCAGTTTCGGAGATAACTCATATACCATATCTCCCTGACGGGAATCGCCGCCCATTTTAAATAAGCCAAAAGGCAGGTAACTGACGCGCGCACCATATTTTAAGCCGCCATAACGGCGATCTGTAGAGATCGGACCATCTCCGTCTGTTATAGCAATGGCAGGGCGCAGATAAGCATTACGGCCTACCTTAAAAGAGCCTTCTGCGAAAATTCCTACTTCACGGATTGTACCAAAAGCGGACGACAGTTTACTTCGGTCGGGTAATTGCAAGGCAAATGAGCTCATAAATAATTCCCGATTATCTGTCGGAGTAGACCTCTGACCAAAAGAGATCATCAGTGCCGACCCAAACGGACGATACCCTATCCACGCATCCATCAGCATGCTGCTGTTATCAGACTCTCCGGTATTTCCTTTTACCAGATCCAATCCCAGACCATAACGAATCTTACTTCTGTATGCTTCTCCGTTTATACGGATACGGGCACGACGCAGTCGGAACCGATTATATAACTTATCATCTCCTTCGTAGTTTCTCATCTCGAAACCCGTTTGCAGATAACTGCTTATATTTATTTTACTGCCTCCCGGCGCACTGATTACCACTCCTTCACCCAAACGATAACCGTTAATCCGTAATCCGGATTTAACCGGATCGGTAAATAACCCCGTCTCTTCGATGTCGGGCGAATCATCTTCCATTTGCCCAAACACGGCAGAAGAAAAAAGCAATAAGCAAAATGCAATGAATATTCTATTTATCATCAAATATTATTATTACGATTCAAAATTTCCTTTTCGTACCACCACTCCGTTTTGCATAAAGATCTTTCCGCGTGCAATTACCTGATCGAGTGTAAAGTCGTTTTGGAAGAAACATAAATCCGCATCGAAACCTTTTGATATACGCCCTTTACCTTTTAATTTCATATTTCGGGCAGGATTAGAAGTCAGAAGTTTAAATGCATCCTCTACCGGAACATTCCCCAGTTGAATCAATTTTATAACCTGTTGCAAATTCAGATGCAATGGTGCAATTTTATAGGTATCAATGCCTGTTTCAGGATCTATTCGGCGTACGCCGGCATTCCCGTCACTACTAAATGTCATTTTCTCAATCGACACACCTGCTTCGAGCGCTTCAAGTACCGTTTCATAAGGCTCACAATATTTTGTCCCGCCAGTTGAAATATCAATCATTCCCCCTTTTAACGCAAATTGAATTGCCTGGGCAAAAAGCTGCCGGGTGCGTCCGACATGTGTTGGCGAAATATAGCCGATTAATGAAGGGTATTTATCTGCGAT
>JAVWBH010000212.1:0-5394 GCA_036649595.1 Bacteroidales bacterium | reverse complement strand
TTTATTGGGCATGAAGATTGCGCGCACCGTACGGAGTCCTTCCGCGTACCGTACGGAATCCTTCAATACAGCGTACGCAATCCTTCCCTACACCGTACGCTGTAAGAGAGAACTCCGTACGGTGTATAGAAGGATTCCGTACGGTGTAAGAGAGAACTCCGTACGGTGTACGAAAAAAAACATTTGGGGAAATTATTTTTGGGATGTAATAAGCAAATTTTAAATCATCAATTTTCGGAAAAGTTAATTCGACAGCAAGAAAATGCTTTCCAAAGGCCGTTAGAACAACAGATCGCTTCCAGATGCAAAAATTAAAGCCTTCAGAACTCAACTTCGGGGTGTTATTGATGTGAAATTCTTTCTATTCAGGCTTACTGAATTATATACTTAATCCCACTAAATATCGGGTGATTCGCTTTTTGATCGCGCTGTTCATTGAACGGGAGTTTATTTGGCGATTGATAAGCACACAAAAAAGCTCCCTAAAAATTACATAGAACTTTTAGGGAGCTTATTTTATATGATTTCAGAAGGTTTTTATCTTCAAAAAGAGATCTTTTTAAGATATTGTTCTGAATTATAGTTGATTATTGTAGACGGAACGTTACTGGCAATGTGTATTTTACACGTACCGGTTTACCGCGCTGTTTACCAGGAGTCCATTTTGGCATAGATTTTACCACGCGAAGAGCTTCCTTATCAAGAGAAGGGTCAACACCACGGACAACAACTGCATCTGCTACGCTACCATCTTTCTCGATCACGAACGAAACAATTACACGACCTTGGATACCATTTTCCTGAGCAATAACCGGATATTTAACCGATTTGCTAATGAAACCAAGTAGCGCTGATTCACCACCCGGGAAGGCTGGCATATCTTCTACTACCGTAAAGATTTCGTTAGTTACCTCTTCTTCTTCAACCGGTGCTGGCATGGAAATAATTTCCTGTTTCACATCTTGGTTATCTTCAGAAGACTGAATTTCCACTTCCTGGATATCTTTGTCGTCTTCTACGATGTTGATGATTTCTTCAACAACCGCAGCTGGCGGCGGAGGTGGTGGCGGAGTCGCTTCTTGAACGGTTGGAGGAATAATTTCTTCCTCAAACAATCCTTCGCTGACACCAGTCATATCGTGTTTTACGACATCACTAGTGGTCCATTCGAATGCTACGAACAGAGCTGCCAGAATTGTAGTAAGACCAATGAGGATGAACGTGAGCTTTCTGTTCTCCAGATCGGCTTGCGGGTTCTTTTTTATTTCCATATATTAAATCTTTTATATGTGTTTCTCAATACGGGCAAAAGTACTATATTTTTTTATTTACACTTTATTACACTTCCTTTTTTTTACTATTTGGAAGGTTTTTATTGTTTTTTAAAGCATACTTCCCTTTAGAGATCATACCATTTCTGCTAAAATCTCGTTATATATAATAATATCTATCAATGTGCGTTCAAATTTAAGATTACTTTTGTGAAATACAAAGCTTGCTTAACGAGAATATATAGAATGAAAAAATACTTTCTTTTTTTTAGTGGTCTGTTCTGTTGTTTCTTCCTGTTGAATGCCCAAAACGGACACTCTGTTTTCGGCTTTCTCGACTTTCCGGCTTCTTCTCACGCCAATGCACTGGGAGGTGCGAATATCTCGCTGGTGGATACCGATTTATCTATGGCCAATCAGAACCCCGCCTTGTTGGGAGCGGAATTGGCGAATCAGGTGGCTCTGAATTATATGCATTATATAAAAGAGGTAAATGTGGGGGGCGCTCTTTATGCGCATGCTCTGGGAGAACGCGGCGCGTGGGCGGTAGGTGCACAGTTTGTTGACTATGGTAAGTTTATACATACTTCGGCCGATAATCAGGTGTTGGGTACATTCGGCGCGAAAGACATTGCCGTAAACGGGATGATCGGTTACGATATCGCATCGCGTATTCGGGGTGGGGTAAATGCCAAATTCATTTATTCGGCATACGAGTCTTATTCGTCGGTAGCACTGGCCGTTGATTTGGGCCTTAATTATTATAATGAAGAGAAAGATTTATCATTCGCCATTTTGGCCCGGAACCTGGGAGGGCAGTTAAAGCCGTTTGACGAAGTGCGCGAATCGCTTCCTTTTGATTTGCAGTTGGGCTATACGCAGTCTATGGCACATGCTCCTTTTCGCTTTTCCGTTACGGCAATAAACCTGACATCCTGGAAAACGGATTACATCGACGATACTCCGACTGAGAATTCGGAAGATCGGCAGAAAAAAAGTAATTTTGCCAAAGATCTGTTTCGCCATATTGTAATAGGAGTAGAATATATTCCGACAGACAGGCTTTATGTGGCACTCGGATATAATTATAAGAAGCGATCTGATTTTGCCGACGGAGGAGGCGGATTCTTTACCGGATTTTCGGGAGGAGCGGGATTGAAAGTGCGTATGTTCGATTTCAATGCGTCTGTAGCGAGATACCACCGGAGCGGAACCTCTTTTATGATCGGGGTAAATCTGATGCTCGATAAATTCTGACTATATAATAAGGTATGGAAAAAATAATTATTGCGATAGATGGATTTTCCTCTTGCGGGAAAAGTACAATGGCTAAAGACCTGGCCCGTAAAATAGGATATGTATATATTGATAGCGGCGCGATGTATCGTGCCGCCACTTTGTTTAGTCTGCAGCGCGGCTTTATCAAAGAGGGAGTGGTAGATGCGGAGGCTTTGAAAGCGCATCTGGGTGAACTCCGTATTGAGTTTCATCTGAATCCGGAAACCGGTTTGCCCGAAACATACCTTAACGGGGTGAATGTAGAGAAAGAGATCCGCACAATGGAGGTCTCTTCTTATGTAAGCCCGGTAAGTGCTCTGGCTTTTGTGCGCAATGCGATGGTTGAACAGCAACAGGCGATGGGGGTTCGCAAAGGGATCGTGATGGACGGACGGGATATCGGGACAACTGTATTTCCGAATGCCGAACTCAAAATTTTTGTAACGGCTTCGCCTGAAGTACGTGCTCAGCGCCGTGTCGATGAATTAACGGCAAAAGGCGACCAGGTATCGTTTGAAGAGGTCCTTGAAAACGTGAAAATGCGCGATCATATTGATCAGACGCGTGTAGAAAGTCCGTTACGGAAAGCCGAGGATGCACTTTTGCTGGATAATTCTTTTATGACTATCGCCGAGCAGGATGCCTGGTTGATGGATAAATTTAATCAGGTAGTCGGAAAATGAAAAAGATCGAACTGGATAAAGGTTCCGGTTTCTGTTTCGGAGTAGTGAACGCCATCCAGAAAGCAGAAGAGGAGTTGAAGGCGGGCGAAGTGCTGTATTGTCTGGGCGATATTGTTCATAACAGTCATGAAGTAGACCGGCTGAATGCCAAAGGGCTGGTTACGATCAATCATGAACAGTTTAAAGAGCTTCATCATGTAAAAGTGTTGCTGCGGGCACATGGCGAACCGCCTGAGACTTATGAAATAGCCCGGCGTAACCACATTCAGATCATTGATGCTACCTGCCCGGTTGTTTTGCAGTTACAGCGTAAAATAAAGAAAATGTATGCCGATCCGGCAGAGAAGGATACGCAAATCCTGATTTTCGGAAAAAACGGGCATGCCGAAGTTAATGGTTTGGTGGGACAGACAAACGGTGCGGCACGGGTGATCGAGTCGGTCGGGGATTTGGCGGGTATCGATTATTCGAAAAACATCCGGATGTTCTCGCAGACAACGAAGTCGATCGATCATTTCCAGGAGATGGTTGCCGAAATAAATATCCGTTTGGGCGGGAATGCCGATTTCCGGTATTTCGATACCATTTGTCGCCAGGTTGCAAACCGCATGCCTAATATCCGTGAGTTTGCCGCCGGACATGATGTGATCATCTTTGTAAGCGGGAAGAAAAGCTCTAACGGAAAGGTGTTGTTTGAAGAGTGCCGGAAGGTAAACGAACGCTCTTATCTGGTTTCGGATGAATCGGAAATTAATCCGCAATTACTAGCCAATGCCGATTCAATAGGGATCTGTGGAGCTACATCGACACCGAAATGGCTTATGGAGAAGGTTGCCGATCATATCCGCCGACTGATCGGGGAATAATCGGGATGTGAATAAATGTTGGTGAAACAGGAAATGTCGGATTAATTGTTACATTTGCTCAACTTAAAAAAAGATTACAAGATTTTTAAAATATATGAGTGCAATTAAATGTATCGGGATTCTTACATCAGGGGGTGATGCTCCGGGTATGAATGCTGCTATCAGAGCAGTAACCCGTGCGGCTATTTACAATGGGTTGGAAGTTAAGGCTATTTTTCGTGGTTATAAAGGACTCATTACAGGTGAGATTGAAACTTTTCATACGCAAAATGTAAGTAATATCATCCAGCAGGGTGGTACGATTTTGAAAACGGCCCGCTGTCAGGAGTTCATGACTCCGGAGGGGCGCCAGTTGGCATATGAAACATTGCAGAAAGAAAAAATCGATGCGCTTGTTTGTATCGGCGGAGACGGAACTCTTACCGGAGCCCGTATTTTTGCTACCGAATTTAATTATCCGATTGTTGGCCTGCCGGGCACGATTGATAATGACCTTTTCGGCACAGACAGTACGATCGGTTATGATACCGCTCTGAATACGATTATGGACGCTGTCGATAAGATTCGTGATACCGCGACTTCGCATGAACGTCTGTTCTTTATTGAAGTAATGGGACGTGATGCCGGCTTTCTTGCGCTGAACGGCGCGATTGCTACCGGATCGGAAGCGGCTATTATTCCTGAAATCGCAACAGAATATGACCAATTGGGCGAGCTGATCAAAAACGGTTTCCGTAAATCGAAAAACTCCAGTATCGTGTTGGTTGCCGAAAGTCCGCTTACCGGCGGGGCAATGGCGATGGCCGAGCGTGTGAAAAATGAATATCCGCAATACGACGTACGTGTAACTATTTTAGGTCATCTTCAACGCGGTGGTTCTCCGACTGCATACGACCGTATTCTGGCCAGCCGAATGGGTGCTGCTGCCATTGATGCATTGCTTGAAGATCAACGTAATGTAATGATCGGTATTCAGAATGATGAGCTTGTTTATATTCCGTTTACAAAAGCGATCAAAAACGATAAACCAATTAACCGTGAACTATTGAATACATTGCGTATTCTTTCGATCTGATTCCGGATATTATATTTTAAAAAGAAGGTCTGCCAAAAGCAGGCCTTCTTTGTTTTGTTCGCCCGGGATGGGTGATGTTTCATAAACCGCCGTATGCCGAATGACACGTACGGAGGTGTGAGTAGCAGGCGTTGATGCTACCTGCAAACATTAAGCCTGCTCCTGAATAAACTTGTGGTATTCGCCGGGATTGATGCCATAACGTTTGCTAAATGCTCTGT
>JAVWBH010000211.1:0-5422 GCA_036649595.1 Bacteroidales bacterium | reverse complement strand
GTCCAGCGTGCCCGGTCGGGCGTATAGGTATCATCCAGGCAGAGAAGCTGCTCTATAACAGCCTTAAGACCGCATACCAATGTTGTGGAGTTATATGCCATTTTATACGTTTCGGCCGCCGAACTGGGGTAAAAAACATATTTATGGTCATCCGTCCAAACTGCCGCTCCACGCGAACGGGCCAACATCTGATAATGTTCATCAAAAAAAGCAAGAGAACTTTCTATTAATGGCAAATAGGCAGAGATGTCTGCTTTTTGATACCGTTCGGTTTCTAAAATCATAAGTCAAAATTCGAGAATGGTTTCCCATTGGTATTCGAGCCACTTATTATACTCCATTCCTTTATCATACCGATTGGGTTTTCCGTAACCGTATTCGGCTATATTGGGCAAACCGAAATTTTCAATCTGTTCGGTAAAACAAGCCCCCTTGTGATTCCAATAAAATTCACTGCGTATTTCGGCTGTACGGAGTGAGCGCTGATAAAACTCGAATTGCGGCTTCATTAGTTCTATGTCTCCGTTTTTAAGCATAGGCCAATATACCAGACGCTGATTCTGAGCAGTCATCGTACCACCGCCCCAATAACGAAAATCAGGTGTTCCCGGCGTATCAGGCTTAACAAAAATCGGATCGAAAGTAAACAGGCCTCCGTTAAATTTAGTAGGATATTCGCCATAAGCATTGCACCCAAGCATGAAACGGAACAATTGATAGTTACGTCCTACTTGCCATTTAGCACTTGCCGTATCCCCGGATATAGCGATATAACTCCGGTTCCAGTATTCTTTCCACCATGCTTCCGTATGTTTCCATGACATCTGACGAGTCTGTTCAGACCTATTGGCAACCTGTTGCAATCCTTTTTTCCACTCTTCCGTAGTATTTGTACAAGCAGTATGAAGGTAAAGATTTAATTCATGGTTACGCCTCGGACGATCAGAGCAGATTGATTTTGCACGAAAAGGAGTATCCTGATAAATACCTTCCGAATCTCCGGCCTGAATAAAACCGTCGCCGGTGAGAAGTCCGCCAAATGTCCGGTTACGGATCGGGTCATGCAAACTATCTTTGACGGCATCAAGCCCCTGCAACCGCACAGACACATCGAAAACCGATTCCACATCATTTCTGTTGCGATGAAAAAAACAAATTCCGGACGATAGCTCCATAACCGAGTCACGATAAGTTTTTACATCAAATTCTTTTCGCGGGAATTTATATGAGTTTGAACGGAACTCTTGTTTATTGGGCGTAAAATCGGTAAATCGCCAGTTTTCATATGTCGCCTTCAGTGCAACCGGTGTTTTACTCTTAAGAGACAGTTGTACGACAGGATGAAAAACATCTGTACGGATTGTGAGCTCCGCTCCTCCTCCATAAATGGTGACGGTACCGTTTTCCGGATTCAGAACCTGCCGGAAATCGGATGCACCGAAAAGGGCCGGTTCCAGCGTGAGCCGGATACGGCCTAACTTCAGCAAGGCATTGTTTTCGTCAAACGTATTAGAACGTGATATATAGAAAAGCACGTCATTATTTTCAGTCCAGACATTTAATCCGACGTCGCCTCCGCCACACGGCATCGAGCCGGAAGAATTTTCACTTTGCTGTCGCCATTCTATCTTATATTGGTCTAAATCCGCACGTCCATAAACTCCGTGAATACATCCCATCAAAACAGGAAATAGAATAAGTTTCTTCATGTGTATATTTGTCAATAAATCCCTGACCGGAAATCACTTCCAATCAGGGATTAATCATTTATATTTCAAAAAAGCGCATTCAGTTAATAACCCGGGTTATTACCATACTCACTACTGTTCTCGATCTGATTCAGGAAGTCCTGAGAGATCGGGCGCAGATAATGTTTAGCCGGATTGAAGTTGCCTTTGGCAATCGGATTGTAAGCAGCCAGGCGATCTTCGAACTTACCGGTACGTTTCAGGTCATACCAACGTGAATATTCACCACAAAGCTCGCGGGCACGTTCATCAAGAATAAAGTCAATATTCATATCATTGGCCGTTACTTTCATAACCCCTTCAACAAAATCGGCAGGATCACATGCACGTTCGCGAAGCACATTGATCTGCTCTGCCGCTTTGGCCGGATTATTCAGCATGATATTCGCTTCAGCCGCAATCAGATAGATTTCGGCCATACGCATAATGAATACATTACCTGTTTTATTCTGATAATCTTTCACATATTCTTTTCCGGTCCAGAAATATTTACGCAAAGTAGGGCAAATCTGGGTTTTTACATTTACCGCATCCGTTACGAAACCATCTTCCCCGTACAGGTCTTCAATATTCAGACAGAAGTACGGACGTTTAGCCTTCTCTTCTTCCGAAAGATATTCTTTCGAAATGAAAATAGAAATTGTAGAATCATTTTCAGCTACCGGACATTTAATCATCAACGGATCGATCTCATTGGTATAGCTTGTACCGGTTGCATTCCATACATACATATCGCCATTGTTGGCTGCATCCCATTCATAACGGGGATAAATTTTCGTATTCAGGAATTTTTCGCTGATTCCGTATTTGTCACAAACACTCTGATTGATGGTCTTCGCCTGTTTTTGGTAAGTCTGATCCCATCCCTCACAAGAATAATTCGAGAAAGCCGAGATAAATGACTCATAATACCGGTTATCCTTTTCATCGAATACATCCAGCAAATATTTTGTCGGCTGGAATACCCACGAGTTTGCACGACCGTATACCATTCCTTTTTCAATCAGCCCCAAGTCTGTATAATAGCCTAATTTAGGAAGGAAAGAGCGGAAGTGATTGCAGAAATACATATGATTTGCCGCATCTGTACCATACTTCGCTCCTGTAGATACAAACAGGGCTTCGGTATTGTTGCGGTTATTCTCATTTGAAAATACATCTGCAAAGTCTGTATATAAATGAGCGTCATAAGCCGCCATGTTGTCAATCAGATCCTCTGCGGTAATTTTTGCCATCTCCACGTACGACTTACCGGTCTGGTCATCCGTCAGCATATAAGCAGAGCCCTGCAAATAAACCCGCGACAATAATCCTTTTGCCGTTTTTTTCACAACACGACCATACACCTCATTCTTAACAGGCAAATGATCTGCCGCAAACTTCAGGTCAGCCACGATCGCCGCATAAATTTCAGCAACCGAAGAACGAACCGGTTTCAGGTTCGGTTCTTTCGCTTCTTCCAGGTAAAGGGTTACATCACCAAACTGCTCCACCAGAATAGAATAGTAGAAAGCACGCAAACAACGGGCTTCCGCTACTTTCGCGTCCAATTCGGCCTGAGGCATATCTTTTACTTTAGGAGCTCTTTCAACTACCGCGTTACACGTATGGATAATATTATAAGCAGCTCTCCATAATTTAAAAACATAACCTACGGATGAATTCAAATCTTCATAGTAGAAAAATTGATTCGAATAGCTTTTTTTATTTGCCGTTGTCCATAAATCCGTTCCCGCTTCAGCAGCAGTCAGGTAATCGGCATTACTGAAAAGGGCTGAATTAAGGGGTGAATAACAGTAGTTCACCAGGTTGGTGAAACCTTCGATTGTCTGCAAAGCATCATCCGCGGTCACCGAACTCGGATTATATTCATCTAATGCACATCCATGCAATGTAGCGGCAATCCCTAAGGCAACAGCTACTTTAGAGCATATCTTTTTCATTATTATTTCTATTAGAACGTTAAGTTAACCCCAACGACAAATTGTTTTGTCAAAGGGAAATCATTATCACCATTCATTTCCGGATCATAATCCTCCAACAGATGGTTTTTTGCGAATACAAACGGATTCTCGATCGTAGTGTAAATACGCAGTTTAGATATTTTCGCCTTTTCTACCAGAGACTTCGGCAAATTATATCCTAATGTGATGTTCTTGATCTTAATAAATGAACCATCCACATACTGAAGGGCGTCATAACCGGTGTAAGAACTTAATTCCTTATTCGCATTTGCAGCAGGGAAATCATTCGAAGCATTATCAGGCGTCCAGTAGTTGAAATGAGCCGGGCCGTTTTTCTTTCCGGTCGGGTCATATGCCAGGATCGTACCATATTTAATCATCTGTCCCCAACGTGCATACAAGAAGAAGCTTAAATCAAAATCTTTGTATGTAAAGTTATTTTGGAAACCACCTGTCCAATCTGGTGTTTTATGCCCGATAACCTGATAATCATCTGCTCCATAGGTATATTTCGAAACAGGAACACGTTTACCGTCTTTATCTGTATAGAAATATCCGTCGGCATCTTTGCGTACTTTGGTAGCAATCTTGATATCACCCGGTTCTTTTCCGAAGATAGCGGCTTCCGCTTCTTCGCCTTTTTGCCAGATACCCTCTATTTTATAATGATAGAATGAATTTGCAGGTTCACCGACACGTTTGATTTCCGGTCCGCTGATAATTTCATTTACACCATTCAACAAAGATTTGATTTTCTCGTTATTACGTGCAAAAGTGATGGTCGAACTCCAGGTAAAATCTTTCTTCACAATGTTCATTGTATTCAAAGCGATTTCGATACCCTTATTATTTGTACGCGCAATGTTCTGCATCATCGTATAATAGGCATTCGCACTTGCTCCACCCATGGTCGACGGCATCTGACGGTTAAAGATTACCCCTTTGGTTTCCGTATTATACCAGTCTAATGTCAGGTTTATCCGGCTATTCAAAAAGCTCGCGTCAATTCCGACATTGGTATTGTAAGAATTCTCCCAAGTCAATAATCGATTGGATAAGTTAGGAGAGAAACTATTGGTCGGAACTTTTATTCCGCCGATGTTGATATATCCAGACTCCAAATAAGAAACCGAAGTAAACGGATTGATATTAGCCGATCCTGATTTACCATAACCCAGTCTTAGTTTTAAGTTAGAAAGCCATTCGCTGGTATTTTCCATAAAAGACTCTTCGTTAATACGCCAACCCAATGCTACGGCAGGATAGGTAGACCATTTATTTCCTTCAGCCAATACAGAAGCTCCATCCCAACGACAAGAAACCGACGCAAGGTATTTACCCAGGTAGCTATAGTTTACACGACCGATAAAACCAAGATTTTTCCACATGGAATAATCAGATTCATTTTTCTGAATATTGGCTGCTCCCATATTATGGAACAGATATTTATCGGAAGACATACCTTCACCTTTCATCAATGATGATTCAGACTGGCGATGCTCCCACGAAGAAACGCCCGTTACTGTAAAGTCATGATTTTCGGCAATTTTGAAATTATACGTCAGGATATTTTCCCATTTATAATTATAATTGTTCGCATGTCCTAATTCAGCCAAATTCTGTACCAGGCCGCTATTTAAACCATCATACGACTTCACACTTTTGAACACACCTGCACGGCGGTCGGTAAGCGTTGCACCGGCAATAGTA
>JAVWBH010000210.1:5036-5447 GCA_036649595.1 Bacteroidales bacterium | reverse complement strand
TTTCAATGGCTAATAATTAATATCCGGGATTTTGAGTCAGATTCGGGTTCGCATTCAAGTCAGAAGAAGGGATTGGATACAGGTTATACATTTCTGCAATATGCCCGCCATTTTTAGATCCGCTTTTCCAGTCGTATGAGTAACCTGTATTTCCTCCGAAATATCCATATCTGATTAAATCCGTACGGCGATGGCCTTCAAAGAAGAATTCCCGCGCTTTTTCGTCCAGTACCTTATCCAAATCAAGATTACCAAAAGGCATTGCATTTGAGCGTTGACGAATTTCGTTTACTGCTTCTAATGCTTCAGCTTCGCTTCCGCCTGCCCGCAAGGTAGCTTCGGCAAATGTCAGGTAAGCTTCCGCTGCCCGTAAGAATGGGACATCTGTATCCGGCGATTTAGAATCTGTCT
>JAVWBH010000210.1:0-5004 GCA_036649595.1 Bacteroidales bacterium | reverse complement strand
GGTTTATTAGAGAATTTGCTTACGGAAAATCCCTGTTCAAACTGAGCTGGATTATCAATCTCTATCGTTCTGTTTTCAGCGAAGAACATGGCTCTTTTGTCGCCGATAGTAGAAAGGTCTTTCAGGTTTGCATCTCCCGGTACTCCGTTTTCAAAGAATTTCTTTACCAGGCTCATCCGGGCTCTGTTTCCGCCCCAGCCATCGGTCATACCGAAATCTTCCATGTCCTGCAGATGGGTAGAAGCAATCAAGAAGAAACTGGTTGTCCATGCACGAGTTTGGCTGTTATGTGCCGCAATCGGAAGGATAATTTCATTCTTTGCATCGTTTGGACTGCCGGCGTCATTATCCGCCATAAACAGATAATTGTAGTTATCAACAAGTCGGTAAGGCGAATCCATTACCTTTTTTGCATATGTTGCGGCATCATTCCAGCGAGGATTTCCGGTATACACTTCTGAGTTAAGCAGCAAACGAGAACGCAACAACCAGTTAGCAGCCTTATCGGCACGGCCGTAAGGAGCTTGTTTCGGTTCATACATATCCCCTTCAATTTCGGCCAACTCATTTTCAACGAAAGCAAATAACTCCGAACGGTTGATTTGTTTGGGCGCCTCCGTTGTGATCTTCAAAGAGAAAGGTACGTTTCCAAAGAAATCGAGTAGATAATAATAATTTAATGCACGCATGAAACGAGCTTCTGCACGTTGGCGAATTGTCTTTTCGTCATTCATACCCTCTGTTTTTTCGAGGAAATGATTACATAAGGTTACGTCAAAATATAAGCGGTTATACATCCCCTTGATCTGGTCGTGAGAAGCAGACCATTTCGCATTATTCAGTTCCGGAATACCCGGATCGGTCCAGGCGCAAAGAGCTTCATCCGTTGGCAATTCATTTAGATTCCAGATCAGACGATAAAATCCAGAGGTTCCTTCATCTATTCCGCTTACATCCCCGTTGCCGTCCGGGCCTTTTTGCCCGGTCAGCGCCATGGTTGCGTATATTTTATGGAATACTTCATCTTGTTTGAATTCCAATGACAGGTTCGGGTCGATCGGAGTTACATTCAAATCATCCGTACATGAGCTTGCTCCTAATATTAAAAGGAAAGAAGCGATCGGAAGAAGTTTCTTTATATGTTTGATGTTCATGATTCCTTTGTTTAAAGAGTGATTGATAAACCGATTAATGATACCAGCGGGCGAGGGTAGATGTTATTGTCAATACCTCCGTTAACTTCCGGATCCAGTCCTTTATACTTGGTAAACAAGAACGGATTAGAAACGGTACCATATACACGGCCGATGATTCCTTTATTAAATAAGTTCCGGAATGTATATCCCAGGGTGATATTGTCTACGCGAAGGAATGACGCGTTTTGTACATAGTAGTCAGACATGTAATAGTCTGTACCGCCTTTAAAGTTTGTGTCGAATGCAGATAACGGGCGATTGCTGAAGAAACCTTTCGACGAGTAAATGTCGCCACTACCCAGATTTGCACGATTCGCATCTACATCGTTATACACATAATTGCCCAGATTTGCACGTAAAGAGAATCCGAAATCCCAGCCTTTATATGTCATCTTTGAACTTAATCCCATTGTGACATCAGCTGCCGGTTTCTTGTGGAAGTAACGGTCGTCATCATTGATGATACCATCCTCATTCCGGTCAACGAATAATCCTTCGATTGGTTTCCCGTTATTATCGTAAACCTGTTCGAACACATAGAAAGAGCTTGCTGCCTGTCCTACCGCATGTGCCTGGATTGTACGGCCAGTACCGGTAGAGATACCTCCGGTTGCAACCGTATAGTTATCACCTTTACCCGAGGTCAGTTTTGTAATCTTATTTTGGTTATAGGTTACATTGTAGCCTAAATCCCAAACAAAGTCATTGGTTACAATCGGTTTACTGTTGATAGAAAATTCCAGTCCTTTGTTTTCTAATGAACCTACGTTGCTGATCAGTCGGTTTGTAAAGTTTGTTCCGGCTGCGATATCTACCATATTCAGCAAATCGTCTGTTTTACGATAGTAAGCTTCTACTGATCCTGAAATTCTGTTATCTAAGAATCCGAAATCAACGCCAATGTTATATGTTGAAGTCTGTTCCCATTTCAAATCCGTATTATATGCATTCGGACGGCTGGTCGGGAAGAAGATTCCATCAATCGGGTAAAAAGCTCCCGCTTCGTTCGAAACATATGTAGGGATATAAGGATAATCTCCTTGATTAAGATTCTGCTGTCCGGTAATACCATATCCTAAACGAAGTTTCAGGTCTGATAACCATGAAACATCCTGCAAGAATGCTTCTTCATTTATTTTCCAGCCTAACGCTACTGACGGGAACATACTCCAGCGGTTTTTAACCGGGAAACGAGAGGTTCCGTCTTGACGAAGTGTTACCGTTGCCAAATATTTCCCGGCCCAGTTGTAATTTAAGCGGCCAAAGAAAGAAACAAGATAACTTTCAGTTTTATATTCACTTGATTTTGGGTCGTATTGATTCACAACTCCTTCATAATGAGAATTTCCTTCACGATAGAAATGCTGCCATGCATAACCCACCATTGCGTCAAATGTGTGGTCGTTAATTGATTTTGCATATTGCAGATAGAAATCAAGTGAGTTATTGTATTTTGTCTGTTTATCAAAACCGGTTCTTCCATATGGATTTGATTCGGCCGAAGTCGGATCAATCTGTAATGTTTGTTCACCTTTTGAGTAATCCATCCCCAGATTAAGGTTGGCTCTCAAATCTGGTAAAAAATGAAATTTATAATCAAATTGTGCATTACCCAAGAAGCTCTTTGCATTTGAACGGTCTTGTTTGAGCATCAACATGGCTACCGGATTTTGTGGTGCCAATACATTATGAATATTTTGTCCTAAGTCTTTATCATGAGTAAACCATTGGAAATAACCTCCGAATGCCTTATAATCGTCACGATCATCGAATACCGATTGTGTAGGATCCATAGATAACGCAGATCCGATTGCTCCTGTATTGGCAAAACGGTTATTAGCGATCATTCCTTTTGCATTTAAGTTCACTTTTAAGTGATTGTCAAAAAATGACGGACTCAAGCTCATGGATGCTGTATAGCGTTCAAATTCGGATGTTTTCAGGATACCGTTTTGATTTGTATATCCGAAAGAAACGCGGTATGGCATATTTTTTAAACCACCCGATACCGTCAGGTTATGATCTGTACCGAAGGCCGGACGGAAAATTTCATCTTGCCAGTTGGTATTTGCCGTACCTAGTTTATCAAGTACTTCCGGGCGATCGCCATACATTTCTTTTACAAAAGATCTGAACTGGTCGCCGTCCATTACTTTGATTTCACCTTTACGTGTACTTACAGATACGTTGCCATCATAGGAGATACGCGGAGCTGACCCGGCTTCACCTTTTTTTGTCGTGATCAAGATGACACCGTTAGATGCTCTTGATCCATAGATTGCTGTAGCAGATGCATCTTTTAATACAGTAAAACTTTCGATGTCATTCGGGTTAATGGTACTCAAAAAGTTCGAAACTCCTTTTATACCATCGTTATCCATCGGTAATCCGTCGATTACAATCAAAGGATCATTACTGGCTGAAAGCGATGAACCCCCGCGAATACGGATCGTTGCACCTCCGCCCGGTGATCCGCCGTTCGAAACAACGTTTACTCCGGCTACTTTTCCGGAAATCATATCTTGAGCATTGGTTGTCTGACCACGGTTCATTTTATCGGGTTTGATAGCGATAACAGAACCGGTAGCATCTGATTTTTTTACAGCACCATAACCAATAACAACTGCTTCATCAAGGCTGATAGCATCCTCTTTGAGAACAATTTCCATTGCTTTGGTGTTAGGTTTTAGTTCCTGGGTGAGGTATCCGATATATGACACAACCATGGTTGCCGTGTCTGGAAGTTGTAATTGGAAATTTCCGTCAAAGTCGGAAATCACTCCGTTTGTTGTGCCCTTCTGGATAACATTCGCTCCGATAACAGGAATTCCGGTTGCATCCTTTATGGTTCCTTTTACCGAAATAACCTGTTGCGCCATCACTCCGAAAGGGGCGATAAAGCTTAGCAAAACACATAGCAGTGTTTTGGAATTTGTGAATATTCCGTGTTTCATTTATAATGTAAGGATTAGGTGTGTTTGCGTGTGATCTGAATTTAAAAACTAAAAAAGCGATTAAGTAATTTGGAGATCTTTGTAGTTAATGTATTTAGAGTCACGCAATAAATGTTTGTTTTTATAGTTGCAAATATATACGGCACATTACACGAATATTACAAATATGTTACGAATAACGCTGATTTAACTTCACAAACGATTGTAGTTTAAAGAAGGTTATCAGTTTGGTTTTTTTATAAAAAATAAGATATGAAGCGACACCTGACCCTTAAAGATATTGCCACCCACATGGGCCTTTCGGTCTCAACGGTTTCCCGTGCATTGCGAGATGATGCTACTATTGGGTTAGAAACACGGCAGAAAATAAAGGAATACGCCCACCAGCACCATTACCAGCCGAATTCACTGGCGGCCAATTTGCGCAAAAAAGAATCGAATATAATCGGCGTAATTATTCCCGAAATATCAAATCAGTTTTTTTCTTTGATTATTGCGGGGATGGAGTCTATTGCTGAAGTAAATAATTATTCTCTGATCATAACCCAGAGTAATGAAGAGTATGCCAAAGAAGTTCGTTGTGTACATTCTCTCTTAAGTGCCCGTGTAGCGGGTATACTTGTTTCCCTCTCAAAAACGACAGAAGAATATTCTCATTTCGAAGAAATTATCCATACCCATGTTCCATTGGTCTTTTTTGATCGTATCTGTACCGGTGTACTTACGGATAAGGTTGTTGTCACTGATTACCAGGGCGCGTTTAAGGCTGTAGAGTATTTGATCCGTACCGGTTGTAGGCGAATCGCTTATTTTGGGTCTGACAGTAATCTTGAAATTGCCAAGAATCGTAAACT
>JAVWBH010000209.1:0-5448 GCA_036649595.1 Bacteroidales bacterium | reverse complement strand
AACCCCGAATTCATGTGGGGACTCTCTCAATCATCGTCTAATAACGATATGAGTTATGTGTTCAATTATCTTGATACACGTCCGAACGATACCCGCGCCTATTATAAAAACGCTGTACCCGACCCGAACTTCAAAAAGCTGTTTGATTACGGTATGGGATATGATACGCAAGATGTTCGTTTCTCTCTTTTCGAATACAGTGAAAACGGAGCGCCACGCGTAAAGAATATTCTTACTTATACAAAATTCCGTTTTCGCGAAAGCGAAACCAGTGGAGATATCTTGTTCATGCGCTCGGCAGAAGCCTGGTTTATCGAAGCTGAAGCAAAGATGCGCGGAGGTACGGGCGGTAGCAGCCAAACTGCCGAAGAGATTATCAACGAGGTACGCGCCAAACGTAATGCTACGACTACGGGATATACCTGCGATCTTGAGTTTTTGCTCAAAGAACGTCGCCGCGAATTCTGGGGTGAAGGTGTAACCGGGGTGTTTGACCTTACACGTACACAAAAATCGTTGGTTCGCGATCTGCTGAATGCAGCGGATTTTCCGGAATATCCAAACATCCGGGGCGGACATTATACGATTATCTTCCCGGATAAGACCGATTTCGTTGAGAACTCGCCTTATTATTTTTTCCAGATTCCGGAACAGGAAATCATTAACAACCCAAAAGTTGATGGTCCGTTACCTCGCAAATAAAGTGAGATAAACGTATTCTTCCGAATAAAATATTCCCTTTGCGGAAGCTTCCTTTGCCAGCATGGAGAGGGGCGGATGCAAAGGGAATATTTTATTCAGATACATAAAACATGCCCTCCACCCCGCTTATAATTAAAATCTTTATCTACTTTTATAGTAATATTTAGAACATTCTAATCACATCCACTCCAATCTAAAATTACAAATTCAGATGAACGAGATCTTCAACTACGGACTATTAGTCTTCACTTCCTTTTTTACATTGGTAAATCCGATCAGTGCTATGCCGGTTTTCCTTGGATTAACTGCTGAAATTGAAGGTAAAAAGAAAGAAGAAATAGCCCGGCGTGCTGTCATTGCCGCTTTTATCATCATTATGGTATTTGCATTTTCCGGACAGTTCCTATTCAAATTTTTTCATATTTCCGTTGATAGTTTCCGGATTGTGGGAGGTGCGATTTTCTTTGTAATGGGTTTTGACATGTTGAATGCCCGTCTCTCTCCAATTAAAGGAAAAGAGTCTGAAATCAATGCGGCAGCGCGGGATATTGCAATCACACCCCTGGCTATTCCGATGTTGTGCGGTCCAGGTTCAATCACCAATGGAATCGTATTAATGGAAGATGCTGATTCTATCCCGATGAAAATTACATTTGTAATCGGTCTTGCCCTGATGCTGACCCTGACCTATATTATTTTGGTCAGTTCATCTAAAATCGTAAAATATCTCGGAGAAACCGGTATAAATGTAATGCTCCGGTTAATGGGACTTATTATCATGGTAATTGCCGTAGAATTTTTCTTTGCAGGCATCCGGCCGTTTATTGAAAGTTTCCTGGCAAAATAATCTTAGTCTTTTATTCCTTACCGGCCTTATTAACGGCAAGAGCATATGTTCGGGGCCGGTTTAATAAAATAATAACAGAACACAGAAATGGCATTCCCGATTCTTGACAGGAATGCCATTTCTGTGTTTTGTTATTTTGCTCTTTTCCAGTATTGAGCCCGGTTGAAAGGCCCTACATACCCTTTTACAACTAATGTGTTAGGATCTTTCGGATCAAGATAGAATACGCAAGTATATGATTTTCCATTTGCAGGATCAGTAATCGTACCGCCTTTAAACTCAGAACCGCTCTTTTTCATTTTCTCAACAATATTCAAACCTACAACAGGTTTGTTTTTCTTGTCGCCTGAGCATTTCTTGCAAATCACTTCTCCCTCTCCGGCCGGCCGGTTAAACAGAGCTATTACTTTTCCCCAATAATATCCGTCGCGCTCATAAATTTCAACTTCGGATTTAGGCTTCTTTGTGTCATCATCATAAGTAACCCACTTTCCCTTTACATTTTGCGCGTTCGACAACTGCGCACATAAGAAAAGTGCTAAAAATGCAATCTGTTTCATTCTTGATTATTTTCATTTAACAGGACAAATTTAAGCACAAATCAGACATAAATGTGCAAATACATGCACATTTATTGCCTATGTGAGCATATTTTAGGCGTGTGTTGAGATAATATTTATCGTAATAATGTAATTACATCCCGTCCGATATGTTCTCCCCGCTCCATCAAGTCTAATTCGCCAGCGATCTCTTCCAACGTAATCTCTTTTCCCGAACGGCCGGTAGAAATCGGATCGGCGGCTTGCTCGAGCAATTGCCAAACCTCTTTTCGTACAGACATTGGCGTATCAGCGGCATTAATACCTAAAAGATTAATCCCGTTAAGAATAAACGGAAAAACGGTCATTTGTAAGGAAATTCCTCCGACATTACCACAGGTAGCCACCGATCCGGATTTCTGACATTGCTTCAGAATAGCAACCAACATCTCTCCGCCGACAGTATCCAGTGCTCCTGCCCAACGCGGACGTAACAACGGTTTTTCAGGAGATATGCTTACTTCCTGGCGTGTCAATATTTTTTTCGCCCCTAAATTCAATAGTTCCTGATGCATAGCGTCTTTACCTGTCACGGCCCAAACATCAAAACCCAAAGAGGTTAAGAGCTGGACGGCATGTATCCCGACTCCACCTGTGGCGCCAGACACAAGGATAGGGCCATCTTCCGGCTTTTGTCCCATTCGGAGCATTTTAGAAATACCCAATGCCGCCGTAAAACCGCTGGTACCAATCTGCATTGTTTCTTTAAGAGTGAATTTGTCGGGTTTGGGCAGTACCCAAGCTGCCGGCACAGAAATGTATTCGGCAAATCCCCCATCGGTGTTCATCCCTAAATCATACCCCATAACCACTACCTTTTGTCCGGGCAAAAAAGAACCGCTGCGATCAGACACTACAATACCGGCTGCATCAATACCCGGAGTATGAGGATACACCTTGGTAATACCTTTGTTTCCTCTGCTTGATAACAGATCTTTATAATTAATACCAGAGTAATGTACCTTAATAAGAACTTCATGAGAAGGACATTCTTCAAAAAGAATATTCTCTATTCGGGACCGGAATACACCGTCGGTTTCGTGAATACGGAATGCTTTAAATGTTTTCATCTCTTTATTTTTTTATTCTAAAATAAAGATAAGTATCAAATTCTCATTCTTGTCATTTTCTATTAAAAATAGTAGTTCGTTAATAAATTCGATAAAAGGCATTACTGTGATCCGAGATGCCCCGAATCGGATTGCCTTTTCCCAAAAACATTTTTCATTTTGCAGGAACCCCCGAAGAAAAGGGCCCTGAAAAAGCCGGAATAACTCCTGAAAAAGAGAAGAAGGCGTACCAATAACGAATTATCTGCCAATACGGGGGTATACGAACTTATCTGATGGATCGGTAAAATCCAGTTGAACTTTACTAATGTATTCACCGATATGCTCTAATACTGATTGGCCAGAATGAGGTTCGCGATATGTCTTGATTAAATCATATGTATCCGAGTCGAGGGCAAAATAGCCGGTTCCCTCATCAGCAGCGTGTTTTACTGTCCAATGAAACGGAGTACCATAAATCATCAATGCGCTTTTTTCGGGATTAAAAGCTGGAATATCAATTTTCCGGATATGATATCCGGGCATCGCGATTGCATAAAAATGATGATTTTGATCAGTCAGAAACCCGATCGTTCGTTTATTGCGGAATTCGGTAATAAACAAATGGCGGGGATGAAGAGCTTCGGGTAAATCTATTTTTCGCAAATAAGGTCTGCCACGCATCTGCTTCAGATGAAAAAGTTGCGATTTACCATCCAGCAACAAATATCCTTCATCATACTCTTTTTTTACCGAAGGATTACCCTGTATATATGTGGCCGGAAAAACAAACCCTTTGCGAATCATTAATTCCGTAAAAAGGGAGCTCTTTTCTGCATTTAATTTATTCTTTTCTGCGTCTATAAACTGAATACCTGTTCGCGTTATTCGAAAAACATCCGGAGGCGTCTCAAGTTTGACCCGACCGGAGAAAGACTCGAGCAATTGATATACCCCTAATTCAGGCTTCAATATGTCGCGCGGACTGCTGCGAAAGAAAAAAATATCTTGCTGAGCTTCTTTATACGACACGGGCAATCCTTGTATTGAATCCGGAAAACGGCCATCAGTCATCAATTGCCGTGCATAAAAAAAAGGCAATAAACTATCCACCTGAGCCTGGGTATAAAGATTGCCCTGGTTGTCCCGATGTATCAGCGTTTTGTTTTCAGAATATGAAAATACAAAATCATCAATAACAGGACTATATAGCACAAACGGCGATTTGGCAGGTTTGGCTGTAAGAAAAAAATATCCGCGGGGAAGTTGCCATAACACAAGAACCATTAGTGTGCAACCTAAAAATATCTTACTGAATTTTATCATAATCAATGTATTATAATAGATGATTTACCTTAATCCTGTTTACCTTCTTTAAACCGCGATACGGAAAGGAAAATAAAAGAAGAAGAGCAAAGAATAAAAAATATCAGTGTCGGCAAAAAATGATTATATGCCTCGCCGGCAGATTCCAAAAAGAAAATACGGATCAGAAAAAAACAGGCAATCCCATTCAGGATGCGCCTCTTCCAGGTAGGTTCTAAGGTAATCCATGCTGTAAGAACATATCCTGCCAGGCCTGCCAGGCACCATACGGATGCCGTCAGCAGAATATGACGCGTAAGTTCAAGCGGCAAAATAGAACTCAATCCGAGATACAGAATCATCATACAACTACCAAACAGAAACAATAATATTGTATAACCGAATCCCAACATTGCCATGACAATGCGCGTTGAACTTACCGGCAGATGAAGCGTCAGCTTCAGGCATTTATGATACATTTCGGGGGTATATTGTGTTATACCCAAGATCACCCCGATGAAAAGAGGAACATACTTGAATAAATCAACAAATAAGGCATCCCGCTGAATCATTACATCCCAGATATGAACGGCTCCTTTTAAGTCGATAACCCGGAACAGGTTTAATAATAAATAAAATAAGAATCCGGAAGCTATCAGAAACGAAACGACAATCATCCAACGGGTTTTAATCCATTCTTTATAAAATATAGCTTTAATCATTCTTTCTTTTTTAATCAATATTTCCCGGTCAAACTGATAAACGTGTCTTCCAGACTAAGTGCGTTACAATGCAAATCTTTATAAGGAATCTGCCATGCGTCAAAACAAGTACGCACCTCATGCTCTGACAAAAATGTACCAACTTCCAACCGGTTCCGAATCACTGAAGGGTGATAAAACTGATCATTCGCATTAAAACAGAACCCTTCGGGAACCGTACAGGT
>JAVWBH010000208.1:0-5498 GCA_036649595.1 Bacteroidales bacterium | reverse complement strand
AGATTTGCTTCGATTCCTCCGGAGGCGTCGAAGCGGATCTCCGGAGCCGATGGAGTGGATCTCCGGAGGATCTTTCAACGTGGGTATAGGGAAATTTAAAAGAGCGGATATGCTTTTGGCATACCCGCTCTTTCGAATTATTTATCTCTGATTTTATTTTTTCTTTTCCACTTTCATTGTGCTGATCGTGAAATAGATCAATAAGAGCGCATACATACCTAATCCTAACCATTGAGAGGCGTTATTGGCAAGCCATTCCTCATTCACATAGTTTAATCCGGCAAAACGCATAATTGCACTTACAACACCCATTAAAGCACCTCCGGCAATGAATCCGGAAGCAAGCAGATTTCCTTTTTCTACGCGTGCCGTATTCAGCGCCGCATCTTTTGAGCGTGAACCTACATACCAGTTAATGGCACCCCCTACCAAAAGAGGCAGATTCAGGTCAATCGGAATAAACATCCCTAATGCAAATGCCAGCGGCGGAACTTTAACAAAGAAAAGTAACAATGAAATTGCAGCACCGATACCATATAATGCCCAAGGTGCTCCTGCTCCCGACATCAATGGTTCAATTACAGCTGCCATCGCATTGGCCTGCGGTGCGGCTAAGGCGCCGGATGTAAATCCGTATGTCTTATTCAGAATTAAGATCACGCCACCTACGGTAGCGGCAGAAACCAATGTTCCTAAAAATTTCCATGTTTCCTGCGCTTTAGGTGTTACGCCGGTCCAGTATCCTACTTTCAAGTCGGTAATAAATCCGCCCGCCATAGATAATGCCGTACATACAACACCCCCGATCACCAAAGAAGCAATCATTCCGGATGTGCCTTTCAGTCCGATTCCCACTAAGATAACAGAAGCAAGAATCAGGGTCATCAGTGTCATACCCGATACCGGGTTAGAGCCGACAATTGCAATTGCGGTAGCAGCTACGGTTGTAAACAAGAACGCAATTACCGTAACAACAAACCATGCGATCAGTGCCTGCCATAGATTACCGATCACTCCCAACCAGAAGAATAAGAAGATCACCGCCAGTGTAATCATTGCCGCAATAGCAATGAATTTCATGCTCAGGTCTTTTTCCGTACGTTTTACTTTCTCAACTTTCGACGGATCTTTCACCTTGAATTCACGGGCCGCAAGTGATCCTGCACTTTTAATTACCCCGCGTGAATTCCAAATACCGATCAATCCGGCCATGGCGATTGCCCCGATACCGATTTGACGGCCATAGGTGCGGAATATCTCCTCAGCACTCATGCTGCCTACTGTTTCGGTAATATTCGGATTTCCGAAAGCCAGTACCTGATCAAAGAAGAATAGGTTCATCAACGGATCGACTACCCACCAAATGAATAATGACCCGAAACAAATGATTGCACAATATTTAAGCCCCACAATATATCCCAATCCGACAACAGCTGCTCCTACGTTCAGACTGAACATGGCTTTTGTCTTTTCTGCAATTGTCTGGCCGATTCCGATTGCGCGTGAAGAGAAAGTTTCATTCCACCAGCCAAAAGTAGCAATGATAAAATCATAAGCACCCCCTATGAGGCCGGCCATGATCAGTGGTTTTGCCTGGTTGCTGCCCTCTTCGCCTGTTACCAGTACTTGTGCGGTTGCTGTTGCTTCCGGAAAAGGATATTGTCCGTGCATTTCAGAAACAAAGTAACGGCGGAAAGGGATAAGGAATAAAATACCCAAGATACCTCCCAGCAAAGAACTCATGAAGATATTCATGAAGTTTACGGTCAGTTCCGGATATTTCGCTTGTAATATATAGAGTGCAGGTAATGTAAAGATCGCTCCCGCTACAATAACGCCCGAGCAGGCGCCGATAGATTGGATCATTACATTTTCACCTAAAGCATATTTGCGTTTTCCCGCATTTGATAATCCGACGGCAATGATCGCAATCGGAATAGCCGCTTCAAATACCTGTCCGACTTTCAATCCTAAATAGGCCGCCGCTGCAGAAAATAGAATAGCCATTACCACTCCCCAGGTAACAGACCATGCATTTACACCTCTGAATTTTTCATCTGCCGGTAAAATAGGGCGATAGGTTTCACCCGGTTTTAACGGTCGAAAAGCATTTTCGGGTAATCCACCCGGTTTTACGATTTCCTCTTCTTGTTTCATATTTATTTTGAATTATAATTGTTTTCCGCTTAAACTAAAAGGATTTGCGAATTGTTATTAATTTAGGCTTCTCTAAGCTTAACGTCTGTAAATTTATGGAAAAATCAGGGATTAATCAAAATACCCCTCTGCGAATGAAGGCAATGTTTAATTTTCTACAGGATCTTGCCAGAAACAACAACAGGGAATGGTTTCAGGAGCACAAGGCGGATTATGATTCGCTTCGGAAAGTTTTTGAGTTCATGGTGCAAGAGTTGATTGAGCAGATTTCTGTTTTCGATGATACGGTGAGAGGCGTCCGCGCAAAAGATTCGATTTTCCGGATTTATAGGGATACCCGCTTTTCGCATGACAAAACACCGTATAAGACACACTTTGGCGCATGGATAACGAAAGGTGGCCGCAAAAGTGAATATCCCGGATATTACCTGCATCTGGAGCCGGGTAATTGTATTTTTGCAGCCGGGATCTGGCATCCGGATTCAAAATTACTGAAAATGGTGCGTCAGGAGATTTATGATAACCTCGACGAATTTCTGGAAATTATTCACGATTCTGTTTTTGAAAAAACATTCGGAGAGATACAAGGAGGAAGTTTGAGGATTTTACCTCGCGGATTTGCAAAAGACTTTCCCGAACCCCAACTGCTGATGCTGAAGGATTATTTTGTAGAGCATTCCGTGAGAGATTCTTTCTTTGATGAGCACTGGGTGGAAAATGCCGCCGGTATTTTGCATAAAGCATTGCCTTTAAACCGGTTTCTCGGAAATGTGGTCGATGAATATCAGGAAAAAGAATAAGTAAACGGAATGAATCGATAAAAACGAACAATCCCCCGAATTTTAATCAAAATTCGGGGGATTGTTATTTAGTTGGTTAAAGTTCTTGTAGTTAGAATTTATAACCCATCGTTAATACGAATTTATACGCATTGTTCGTCAGATCGACTTTACTGAAATTAATATTATCGTTCCAGTAATCGGCAAGATATAAATCTTGTTTCTGATGACTCCATACAAATGCCACATCTGTGAAGAAACTGCCAAATCGATATCCTAAACCACCGGTATAATACTGAGTTCCATGATCAATATAATAAGCCGGGATAATACCCATATCGATGATTGAATAAGGATTCAATACATTGATATATTCAGCTGCCCCTTGTTCGTTTTTCAAAGAGTTCTTAAATCCGGAAAGTTGGTTGGCATATCCCAAGCGCAAACTTACGGCCGGGCTTAGACGAATTTCTCCACCCACCTTAATCGTATGCATGGCTTTTAATTCTCTTTTGAAATCAGCGTTCGTTTCAGAATAGGATAGATCAAAACCGCCATCGTCACTCAAATGGTTGGTTGAATAATCTTCCAGATTATATTCAAAGCTGATCAGGCCGTTCTTCCCAAGTACCCATGCTGTACTAAACTGAAATTTCCACGGAGTTCTCAGTTTGTAATCAAAAGCATCATCCGGAGTTCCGAATGAGGTCCACGATGCATTTTGCTGAGGATTAAATACGTTTATGTTTCCGATATACGAATCTGTAATTTTATACCATGTAGGGGTATGTATCGCAATCCCCAGGCGCCATGTGTTTGTCGGACGTAAAATAACCCCCGCCTTTACGTTAACCCCTGTTCCGGTAACCCGTAGCGCATTTGCCAATGAATAACTGGTTGGTACGCCTAATGACTGGTTTTGGTCATTTAAATCAAAAAATGATTCATCATAAAACCGGTTTTGTTTTATATTCAGGTCGCGAATCCCGACTCCCAATCCCCAATATACCTTATTGGAAAAATTGCCTCCGAAATTAAACGAATATTCATCTATCCGGCTATTGTCTTCGATAATAAAGTTACCGTCCGAAACAAAAGATTCTATCTCCTCCGGCGATGAATATAACCCATGGTAGGCTCCGTTGTTGTAAGAAATTATTCCTGTATTATAGGCCATAATTACTCCCCAAGGGGCATCTGTACTGCTGTAAGGATCATATCTCAGATTCTGTGGCTGTACCAGAGATCCCGGATCACCACCCCAGTGGTTTGCTGCGAGTGCAAAATAATCACTAAGAGAAGAAGGCATGTTTTGCTGGCTTACCCGGTAAGTACGTTTCCCTCCGCCCTGACGGTTAAATGTAAACCCTACATTGAAATTTACCAGCCCGGATCTTTTTCCGGTAATAAAGGTTCCTACATACCCCAGATTATTGCAGTTAATGTTGAATTTACTGCTTTGATCGCCAAACCGGGTTACACTGCTGTTTTGCGGAATGGAGGTCTTGCTCTCAATCCCACCCAAACTTAACGTGGCAACAACTTCCGAACTACGGTACACACCGATCCCTGCCGGATTTTGTGATAAAGTGGTAATATCGCCACCTAAAGCACCGAATGCACCTCCCATCCCCATATAACGGGCTGTTCCGACCATATCTGTTTTAGTATAGCGGTAAACATCTGTTATGGTCTGCGCCATGACAGCAGGAGTAATAAACAAAGCGATTCCTAAAATTGATTTTCCTTTCATACGTAACTTTTTTATCTGCGTCCACCACGTCCGCTACCACCACTGTTTCCTCCGCCATAACTGCGGGTAGAAGAGCCTGATCCACCTGAATTATAGTTCGAAGAACCGGATGGACGGCTGTAATTGTAATCAGAGTTTCCTGAATTATGATTACCGGATGGTCTGGATGTATTTTCTGTTGGACGCGTTGTATTCCCTGACGGGCGCGATGTGTTGCCAGACGGACGAGTTACGTTACCCGATGGTCTGGATGTATTTCCTGACGGACGAGTTACATTTCCCGACGGGCGGTTTACGTTACCGGATGGTCTGGTTGTATTCCCTGACGGACGGTTTACGTTGCCCGATGGTCTGGTTGTATTCCCCGACGGACGGTTTACGTTACCGGATGGTCTGGTTGTATTACCCGATGGCCGTGTTGGTGTATTGATGCTTGGTCGGGTGTTGTTTCCCGGACGTGTCGAAACGTTCGGTACCCGGTTTGAATTTATTGACGGACGTCCGTAGTTCGGATTCGGACGGTTGTGTCCATACTGAGGGATACTTGGTCTATAATCCGGTCTGTGTCCGGGATAATGACCGCCATGTCCCCAGCTCGGATAATGGTGTCCGTGATGATGTCCCCAAGAAGGACCCCAGAATGGATCGTAGCATCCGCCCCAACCGGAATTCCAACCCCAGTTCCATGATGAAAATCCGAATCCCCAACCGGAATTCCATCGCCATGCCGCCGAAGTGTAAGAAAACGGCGTCCACATGTAATTCCAATACCAAGGATTTGTCCAGGTCGGTGTTACCCATGCATAATT
>JAVWBH010000207.1:1921-5546 GCA_036649595.1 Bacteroidales bacterium | reverse complement strand
ATTTCTAATCTAATTAATTTAATTATGAAAAAAAGTATGATGAAGTGGATGCTTCCTTTTTTAGCGATCGGGTTATGGGGAAGTTGTTCGAATGAAGAAAAGATGGAAAACACGGAGCCAAAATCGGCGGAGATTAATTTTAGTTTTAATGTCGCAGATTTGCCAATGACAAAAAATGAAGGCGGCGGTGTGATTAGTAAAGAACCGTGTCTTGATTGGAAAGAGATTGTTGCATTGGTTCAGGCAGGACATTTGACAGCATCGGTGTCAGGTACGGACGTGAATGGGAATTCATTTTCTAATGTAACGTTGCCGGTTTCATTGGTAGGAAATCAGTTGATTACCGATCCGATGACCGTAACAATAGATCCGGATGCACAAGATTGTATGGTAATTGATCAGATTACCGTAACAAATACAAGTACAAATGAAGTAATTTATTCGAGTCTGAATGCAAATTCACCTTTTGCACAGTGGGTTGATGCAGATTGCCTTATGTCAAAGAAAATCTGTTTCACAAAGGATATGATTTATAAAAAGACTACAATTGATCTTTGTGTATTCTGTGCTTATACTCGTGAGCCAGGCGTATTTGGATATATTAAATGGAATATCGACTTTACCCGCTTATTCTGTATCCCGTTCTCTGTAAATATTTGCGAAGAGAAATATGGTGATATAACTGGTGTGGGTATGCTATATACACAATCCGGAACAATGGTTAACGGTGTGTTTACTCCGGATAAGAAAGAGTACAAACCGGTACCGTTCCCTCCAAAAGAAGGTTCATTGGCATACTTGTGTTTCGCCGATAATCTGGGTACTCCGGATGCAAACGAATGGTATCAGTTCCAAATGGTGATTGGTAACCATGTATTTACAGGTGTAGTTAATGTTGCTGACTTGTTGAATTATGAAACCAGTGGTATCTGGGATGCAACAAACTCATACTTACACTTCTGGTTCTGTGATGATCATGATGCATGGTTCTTTAATCCTGCAATAAAAAAATGCCAGCCAAATCTAAAATATAGTGTGTTGGATACCTATATGCAGACAAATACCATGTTCTATCATTTGGTACAACCTGCAGGAACATGGGCAGCAGGCCTACCTACATTGCAGATTCCGAATGGTACGATTACTGAGTCATTAATCTTGACTGGTGCTCAATTTGCAGTTCAGTTCCCGGTAAGTTTTACTTTTGGTGAAGATAAGCAGGGCACTTATAATACACAGATCTCTATTTTGGTAAAGTCTAAAGAAAAACCGGCTGATATTGCAGTTCAATTTTATAACGAAGCACAGGTGTATGCAGGGGCTGCTAAAGGCATATTTGTAGCAGATGCAACTCCAGAATATTACAGATGTGTTATTACATTCCCGACAAGTGTTGAGCCTCGTGAGATACCGATCGGATGTTATTTCTTGAAATTTACACCGGGTAGTGATATCTATCTAAATAGTATTACAATCGGTACAGTATATAGTATCTCTATGTAATTCGGCAGATTTTTCATATCAAAAATAAAGCCCGTGTAAGCGGATTCCCGTTTTGATATGAAACCAAAAGCTTAGAACGTTTCCAGGATGGTACGCCTGTCCTCGATAACGCCTATGAAAATTAAACCCCCGGTAAAACAATTGTTTTATCGGGGGTTTTTTTCATTTGTCGGGAAGTAAATCACGCTAAATCGCTTCAGAGGTGTTTGGATTTAATTTATTCGATTGAAAATATCGGAAAAATACTCGAAAGTATTCATGTTATAGAGTCTGCATGAGCAAGCAGGCGAATACAACAGTGCCATCTTCTTTCTGCTCTATACCCTGTTTGAAAACCTCCTATAGTCTCGTTGAATAATCCTCCGGAGGCGATGCAAACGCCACTATAGGACAATGTAAAAAGGCGTAAGGGAACACGATTTTTAGTCGGTCGGGAACTTTACCCAAAGCGGACAGAGGCCGGCATAAAATTCATTCCGTCCGATCGGATCAATGAATAAAAAACGCCGGTTATAATCCATTTTTAGTTGTGGATAAAAATCCGGTTTTCTTCACAAAAACACTAAAATACGCTAAAAATCAGCACTTAATATTTTTTATAGAATACATATCTATCAAGAAACGCTGATATAAACGAATTGCTAAACGCTTGAAAACGTTAGAGGTTAGGGTGTACCTTGCATTACAGAGTAGAGGCGTGTTATGTAATCGGTTGTACAAATCACGAGGGGTTGGTAATCAGTTTGTAACAAAAATTTCATTTTGACTTCCTATCTTTGTGCCATCAAAGGATTAATCAATCGGTCACGGTTTATTTGTTTGCATTTCTTTTCATTGCTGAATCGCTTTTTTATTTGATAATCGCATTTCTGTTTTGAATCAGGTTTTGTTAACCGGAAAGTAGTACGGCATGAACTTTGTTGGTATTACTCATCACGTGTTGCTTTTCTAGACTAATTTCCGTCTTTGATACAATTTTAACCCCTAAACCAAATTATCAAAATCAAACTAATGAGAAAGTTTGTTCTAAAATCTTTATTCCTATTGGTGCCTACCGCGTTTATGACGCCACAAGCTATGGCACAGTATCTAATCAAAGGTAGACTGGTTGACGCAGAGACCAATGAAACATTGATCGGCGCAACAGCTGTTATCGACGGAACAACGATCGGAGCCGCAACCGATTTCGATGGATTATTTGAATTGAATTCACCATCAAAAGGGAACGTGAAAGTCGTTTTTCGTAACGTTGGTTACAACGAAATTAAAAAAGATGTGAAAGTAGTGAGTACTACTACCAATCTTGGAACAATCTCTCTTAATCCTACCGCAGTGGGTCTTGATAACGTTACCGTTATCGCATCTGTAGTTCGTGCAGACCGCCAGACTCCTATCGCCGTTTCTAACATCAAATTGGATGTATTGGAAGAAAAAATGGGTAATCAGGAATTTCCTGAAATTTTGAAACAAACCCCTTCCGTATATGCAACCAAATCGGGTGGTGGTTATGGCGATTCTCGTATCAATATGCGTGGTTTCGATACAAACAACATTGGTGTGCTTGTAAACGGAGTGCCGGTAAATGATATGGAGAACGGTAAAGTTTATTGGTCAAACTGGGCCGGTTTGTCGGACGTTACTCAGTTTATGCAGGTACAGCGTGGTCTGGGAGCCTCGAAACTTGGTTTGTCTTCAGCCGGAGGTACGATCAACATCATTACAAAAACAACCGAAGCGAAAAAAGGCGTAATGGCGTCTGTCGGAATGGGTAATGACGGGATGAACAAATTCAGCCTAGCTCTTTCTACCGGTTTGATGGACAACGGATGGTCAATCACGGCTTTGGGTGCGCGTAATGCGGCAGACGGTTACATTCAGGGTACTAATTATGTAGGTTATACTTACTTCCTGAACGTATCTAAAATGATCAACGATTCACATCGTCTTTCTTTCACAGGTTTTGGTGCTCCTCAGTGGCACAACAAACGTGGTATCATGCACACGGTTGAAGACTGGAAAAACAAACCGGGAAAAGAGAAATACAATGCGACGATGGGATTCTATAAAGGTGAAATTTTCGGAGGTCCTTATGGTTACAACGAATACCACAAACCTCAGTTGT
>JAVWBH010000207.1:0-1911 GCA_036649595.1 Bacteroidales bacterium | reverse complement strand
AGTTGTCATTGAACCACTCATGGACAATCAATGATAAATCATCTTTGAACACCGCTCTTTATGCTTCTATCTCGGCCGGAGGTGGTCGTAATGCCCGCGGTGATAACTCAAACTGGTTGGGTTGGAACAATAATACGGGTCGCCCGAATACCGATAAAAGTGGTAATGTGGTTACAAAACTGACACCGGACGGTTATCTTGACTTCGATGCAGTTGTGGCTGCGAACAGAGAAGCTGATAATGCGGGTGCCGTATTGGTAATTGCTGAAAACCGCCACCAGTGGTATGGTGTTTTGTCTTCTTACAACAATCAGCTGACAGATAACCTGAGCATCACAGCCGGTTATGACGGTCGCTACTACCGTGGTTACCACTACGAATGGGTAGAAGATCTTTTGGGTGCTGACGGTTATGTAGAGAAATATCCGATTTACGGACGTGAAAAGGGAACTGCGATCCAGGTAGGTGATAAAACGAACTTCGATAATATCGGAGAGGTGTTGTCGCAAGGTGTTTTCGGACAGGGAGAGTATGTAAACGATCAACTTTCTGCTTTCATCTCTGCTTCGATTACTTATCAGGGATACCGTTACCATGCGTTGGATAAAGCTCCGATCGACGGAACTCAGGTTTCGGATATGCAGAACTTCCTGCCTTGGAGTGCAAAAGCCGGTTTCAACTGGAAAATCAACGAGCATATGAATGCGTATGTAAATGGTGGTATGTTTACCCGTGCCCCTTATTTCAACAACGTATTTAAAAACTATCAGATTACACCGTATGACGATGTTCCTTACGAAAAAATCTATACGGTAGAGGGTGGTTATACATTCGCTATTCCGAAATTTACCGGTACGATAAATGCATATTATACTCAGTGGGACGACCGCGGTAAAGCCGTATCGACTTCTATGAAAAATGCAGAAGGAGTAAACGTAACAGGTCGTGGTATCTTGCGTGGTCTGGATGCACGCCATACAGGTGTTGAGATTGAAATGGCTTATACACCGGTAAAAAATGTAGAACTGAAAGGTATGTTCTCTTATGGCGACTGGATTTATACCGACAATGTGAAAATGTCATTGTATGACGATAACTCTCAGTATGTAGGCGACTACCAGGCGTTCATCAAAGATGTACATGTAGGTAACTCTGCTCAGATGACGGCTGCCCTTATGGGATCATGGGAAATCATCAAAGGCTTGAAAGTGGGTGCAGACTGGAACTACTTCGGTAAAAATTATGCTGATTTCGATGTGAATAACCGTAAAACGGAAGAAACATACGATTCGTATAAAATCCCGAATTATTCGACAGTTGACTTGAATGCAAGCTACCGCTTGAAATTAAACAACGGTGTGAATATTTCATTCTTCAGCAATGTAAACAACTTGTTGAACAAGAAATATATCGCTGATGCGAAAGATGCTACTGTAGACGGAGCAAAAACAGCTCTTGTTTATTACGGATTCGGTACGACTTGGTCTGCCGGTATGAAAGTTTCTTTCTGATCGGATACAAAATAATACGGACGGAAAAATCCCGTCCGGTTTTACAGGGGGCGCATCCAACGATGCGCCCCCTGTTTTTTTATACATATTCATGTATTGTTATTCTTCAATTTTTTTAGGCTCTTTCGGAGGATTTACATCCAGCAGCTTCTTGATGTATTCTTCCAATTGCTGTTTTGTCTTTGCGCCATGTTCCATTGTCGGACCTCCCTCTAGCGGGATGAAGAGCAACGACGGGATACTGCGGATACCAAACATGTAAGCCAGCTTTTCTTCTGTAACCTCACTATCCTCTTCACAGAGGATATCCCCAGTTTGTCCCCCAATCATGCCATTGACACCTGAAGCGTAAAACAGAATCTGAAGGGCCCGAATATAGCGGGTCATGGCCTCTGTTTCG
>JAVWBH010000206.1:900-5576 GCA_036649595.1 Bacteroidales bacterium | reverse complement strand
TGGTTGTCAGACCATTTTGAGGTCGTCGATAAAGGTACAACGATTTATCATCCACAGCAGTTGCACAATTTTTCATTGTATCTGAATGGAAAATGGTATTCACTGACTGCTCGTGCGGGCTCTTTTAATGATGATGATCCGATAGGCGTGCTGGATGTGACAATCTCTTCAGATCTGATATTGAGAGATATTCTTGATATACGGGAGTTGCGGACTGATAAACGGATTGATTTTGTCGGGGGATTGCGTGGATTGGAAGAGCTTAAACGGCGGGTTGATTCGGGTGAAATGAAAATGGCGCTCGCTCTTTATCCGGTTTCGATGAAGCAGTTGATGGATATTGCAGATACAAATCAGATTATGCCTCCTAAAACCACCTGGTTTGAGCCAAAATTGCGCTCCGGACTTGTGATTCATAAATTAGATTGAAAATAAATCGAAAAAAAATAAAAGAAGATGCAACGTATTCTATGTATGTTGCATCTTTTTATTGGTATACCTGATTATATTGATACTTTTGCATCGATTTATAAACAAGTATAAACATCACATTCTTAACATTATAAATTTTATCACATTTATGAAAAGAAACATTTTCCATTATTTATTTCTGTGTGCAGTATCTTTAGTAGCGTTGACTTCTTGTTTGGGAGATGTAGGTAACAAATATACCTTGTCAACACTTATGGCAACAGTTGTAGACGCAACTGCTACACAAGTTGTTGTTCAGATTGACGCAACCGGGTTATATTATTATGCTGATGAATTCCAGGGTCGCGATATGGAGGTCGGACAACGTTGGTTGATTGAAAAAATGACCGTAAACAATGATGAGCAGCCGGCCGGTGCTATCGGAGCCATGACAAAGCCGCTTAAAATGACAGAAGTTGCTTGTACGAAAGTAGATACGAAATATCCGCTAAGCCAGGATGACGAGACTTTAGCTAACGATTCGGTCGAAATGTTTTATGCTCCTTATATCAATATCACAAAAATCGGAGATTTAGAGAAGTTTTATATAACATTCTCAGGAACTGTTCTTAAAAAAGCGGATCCGGAATTCAGATTGGTGTATACAGGTACTTTGAAAGGAAACTCATCTACAGTGAAAGATACTGTTTGCTATGATTTTAAAGCTGCATATGAGAAAGCCGGAGAGAAAGGCGAGTATGCTTCTTATGTACAGTCTTTCCATCTGACTCCGCTTGAAAGCGAGCAGGTTGTGAAAATTAATTTCGCAGGAAAACGTTATCAGGCTGCTCAGGAAACGACAATCACAAAATCACATTGTTTTGTGAAGGCGCCTAAAAAATTGAAATAAACGAATCAGTCGGAATAAGATTAAACGAGATACAAAATTTAGGATTTTGTATCTCGTTTTTGCGTTTGTGCGGGTAAGCTGTCTGTTTTTTCAAAGAATTCAATTATTTTTGTACAAATCACAAAAGAATCATGTATAAGGTAATTTTACAAACGATCATCTCTTTGGGTACATCACCAATCCCATCCTGGAAAAAACTGGCAGAAAGAGATACTTCTGCTTCAGCTGAGTTTCTTAGTAGGTTTTTTTATCCATTACTTGGCCTGACAACGCTGGCTACCTTTGCAGGGGTGTTATGGAATAGAAAAGGATTCGAATTGGAGTATGCGCTGAAAAATGCATCATTAACTTTAATGACATTATTCTCTGCGTTTTTTTTGTCAGCTTACTTATTGAATAAAGTGCTGGTTCGATTCTTTAATCAGCCTGATAATTTGCCCCGTGTACAGCATTTTGTGGGATATGTATGTAGTTTTAGTTATGTGATCCAAATGATCATGGCTCTGCTGCCGGCATTATTCTTTGTAAAGTTCGGCTTGCTTTATATTCCTTATGTGATTTGGGTTGGAAGTGAAAGTTTTATTCAGATTGAAGAGAAAAATCGTATCCGATTTATGGTAACAACATCTGTTATTTTATTTGTTGTTCCTATCTTTATAGAAAAGATATTGCTTTTACTGATGCCTCGTTTATCTTAATTATGAAATTATGAAGTTACCTGATATAAATATTCGTAACAAACGTGCAACGTTTGATTATGAAATTATTGATACTTATCGTGCGGGAATCGTACTTACCGGCACAGAAATTAAATCGATCCGCTTGGGGAAAGCCAGTTTAGTGGACTCTTATTGTTTTTTTGCCAATGGCGAACTATGGGTGAAAAACATGTATATCGCAGAATACTTTTATGGAACCTATAATAACCATGCGGCTCGTCGCGACCGGAAATTGTTATTGGAAAAGAAAGAACTGACTAAGCTACATCGCTTGATTAAGGAATCCGGCTATAGTATTATTCCTTCTAAATTATATATTAATGAAAAAGGACTGGCTAAGTTGACAATTGCGCTCGGAAAAGGAAAGAAAAGCTATGATAAGCGCCAGGCTTTACGCGAGAAAGACGATAAACGTCAGATGGATCGCATGTTTAAGAAGTAAATATCACCAGAATAATATTCAGGGCATATCAAAAAAAATGATATGCCCTTTTTTAGTGCTTGAATATCAGGATAATTGCTATATTTGTTTTATATACGTTAAAATTAATTTATATGAAACGTAGAGACTTTCTTCGAAATTTAGGAATGGCCGGCGCAGTCTCGTTTATTCCTGTGCAGGGTTTACAAGCCATCTCGCATATTGCGTCAGCAGAGCAGAGTGCGCATCCTGATTTGATAGCCTTGATGGGCGGTTCGCCCGCGGCGATGCTGGCAAAGGCGATTGGCGAGGCCGGCGGAATAGGGCAGTTTGTTAAGAAAGGACAGACTGTCGTTATTAAACCCAATATTGGTTGGGATAAGGGGCCGGAGTATGCGGCTAATACAAACCCCGAATTAGTAGCTTCTCTTGTATCCATGTGCCTCGGGGCGGGTGCGAAAGAGGTGTTGGTGTTTGATCATACCTGTGATAACTGGAAATTGTCTTACGAGCACAGCGGGATTGAAAAAGCCGTTCAGGATGCCGGAGGGAAGATGTTGCCCGGGAACGATGAAAATATGTATCGTTCGGTTACTTTACCGCAGGGGGTGACTTTGAAACAGGCTAAGATTCATCAGGCTATTTTGGATTGTGACGTTTGGTTCAATATGCCTGTTTTGAAAAATCATGGAGGGCCTAAAATGACGGTCTCTATGAAAAACCTAATGGGGATAGTGTGGGATCGGCGTTTCTTCCATGCGAATAACCTACATCAATGCATCGCGGATATTGCTACCCTGCAGAAGAAACCTGTTTTGAATATCGTAGATGCTTATCGCACCATGAAAACGAATGGTCCGCAAGGTAAATCATTGTCAGATGTAGTAGAAACCAAAGCGCTGTTCGTTTCGAAAGATATGGTTGCCGTAGATACGGCCGCTATCCGGTTTTTCAATCAGATCAGAGAAATGAATCTGGATGAGGTGCAATATTTGAGAATGGCTCAAGAGCAAAAAGTCGGTACAATGGATATTGCTAAATTGAATGTAAAAAGAATCAAGTTGTAACTTATGCATCGATTAAAAATAGTAAGAGTTTTGTTGGGTGTGAGTACATTCTGTTTGATTACCGTTTACTTCCTTGACTTTACAGGGCGTACTCCTGCTATTTTGCACTTTTTGCCCCGGATACAATGGGTTCCGGCTTTACTTTCTGTTACGCCGGTTTTGTCCGGATTGTTTCTTCTTAGTTTATTTTTCGGCAGGCTGTATTGTTCGGCAATTTGCCCTTTGGGTATTTTTCAGGATCTTTTAATCCGGATTTTCAAACAAATTCAGAAACCGCAGAAAGTAAAATACCATTATCGGAAACCGGCGGGGGTATTGCGTTATTCCATTCTGGCCTTAACATTGCTCTCTTTTTTTTCGGGTTCTATGGGGGTGCTAATTCTGCTGGATCCATATAGTAATTTCGGCCGGATGTTGTCGGGCGTTTTTCGGCCGGTGTTTCTTTTGTTGAATAATATCCTGGCACGGATATTTCATGCCTTCGAATGGTATTCGATACCTGTTTATCCGGTCGAAATTACCGGTCTGACGATATTAAGCGTAGGAAGTGGTATTCTGATACTTCTTATCCTGGTTCTGTTTACCGTCAGGCATGGGCGAATGTATTGTAATACCATTTGCCCGGTAGGTACGTTTTTGGGAATGATGGCAAAGATTTCATTGTTTCGGTTAACGATCGATAAAGTAGAATGTACCGGATGCGGAGTGTGCGGTACAGTGTGTAAAGGCGAATGTATTGATTCAAAACATCAGACCATTGATGTCAGCAGATGTGTAACCTGTTTCAATTGCCTGAAAATATGCCGGAAAAACGCGGTGAAATACAAATTTGTTTTGCCTTCCTCTGTTAAAAAGACTTCTCCTGCATATATGAATGAGTCGCGTAGAAAGGCCTTACGGTTTTCAGGAGTCCTGCTCGGTTCATTCGTGGCGCAACGGGCCGCTTCTGCCATTCAAACCAAGAGTGCTGATCCGGCCGCCTCTCGCCGGGTAATTTTGCCACCTGGTGCGGTAAGTAAGGATCAATTTAACAAGAAGTGCACGGGATGCCAGCTTTGTGTTACAAAATGTCCGTCGCATGTACTGCAACCGGCAACTTTGCAATATGGTTTTGGCGGAATCCTTCAGCCACATTTGGTTTACCGGCA
>JAVWBH010000206.1:0-890 GCA_036649595.1 Bacteroidales bacterium | reverse complement strand
TCAAAAGCTTTGGCACAAGTCTATGCTTTCGCAGCATGGATATTGTAATTACAATTGTACATTGTGTAGCGAAGTATGTCCTACGCAGGCACTGAAACCCCTTTCGGTTGCCGAAAAAAAACTCACTCAGGTAGGCATTGCGCAGTTTCGCCCCGAATTGTGTATCGTTCCCACGCAGCATGCTGATTGTGGAGCGTGTGCCGAGCATTGCCCGACTCAAGCGGTGCGTATGATACCCTATAAAGACGGGCTGACTATTCCGTCATTAGATCAATCCTTGTGTATCGGATGTGGAGGATGTGAATTTATCTGTCCGGTACGACCTTTTCAGGCGATATATGTAGAAGGCGAATTTTTCCATCATACTGCCTGCGCGCCCGCAGACGCCGAATTATTTGAAGAGAAGGTCGATGATTTCGGTTTCTGATTTTACGCGTTGAAACTCTTTCCGGAAGTGAATTGCTCAATTGCGTAGTTTGTGCTATCTTTGCGCAGTTATGGGAAGAATATTATCCATCGATTATGGGCGTAAAAGAACAGGCATTGCCGTTACCGACCCGATGAAGATTATTGCAAATGGTTTAACTACGGTTCCGTCTGCCACACTGATTCCTTTTCTGAAGGAATACATGGCAAAAGAACAGGTAGAAAAAATTGTTATCGGCTTGCCGAAACAAATGAATAATGAACTTTCGGAAAGCTGGAAGTATATCGAGCCATTTGTAAGAACTCTGAAAAAAACTTTTCCGGATCTTCCGGTAGAGATGGTCGATGAGCGGTTTACCTCCGCTTTGGCCCATCAGGCCATGCGTGACGGAGGCCTGAAAAAGAAAGCCCGTCAGAACAAGGAACTGGTAGATGAGATCAGTGCAACGATTATTCTGCAAAGC
>JAVWBH010000205.1:0-5601 GCA_036649595.1 Bacteroidales bacterium | reverse complement strand
CTTTACCTATGGGTGGTGGCAAAGGTGGTTCCGATTTCAATCCGAGAGGAAAATCAGACGGCGAAATCATGCGTTTCTGCCAGGCATTCATGCTTGAGCTATGGCGTAACTTAGGACCTGACCGTGACGTTCCGGCCGGCGACATCGGCGTAGGTGGCCGCGAAGTGGGCTATATGTATGGCATGTATAAAAAACTGGCACGCGAAAATACCGGTACATTCACCGGAAAAGGCCTTGAATTCGGAGGATCAAAAATCCGCCCGGAGGCAACCGGATTCGGAGCTCTTTATTTTGTACAGAATATGCTGGGTACCAAAGGTATCGACCTAAAAGGAAAGACGATCGCTGTTTCCGGATTCGGCAATGTTGCATGGGGTGCTGTAATTAAAGCAACCGAACTCGGGGCAAAAGTAGTTACTATTTCCGGACCAGACGGATATGTTTATGATCCGGAAGGAATCAGTGGTGAAAAGATTGAATACATGCTCGAACTCCGCTCATCCGGCGAAGATATCGTTGAGCCGTATGCTAAGAAATATGGAGTGCAGTTCTTTGCAGGCAAACGCCCTTGGGAACAGAAAGTTGATATCGCACTGCCTTGTGCTACACAAAATGAGCTAAACGAAAAAGATGCAAAACACCTGATAGAAAACGGGGTGATCTGTGTCGGCGAGGTATCAAACATGGGATGTACTCCGGAAGCTATCGATTTGCTTATCCACCACCGTGTTATTTACGGTCCGGGAAAAGCCGTAAATGCGGGCGGGGTAGCTACCTCCGGACTTGAAATGACTCAGAATGCCATGCACTTAAATTGGAGCGAGGCTGAAGTAGATCAGAAGTTACATCAGATAATGAACGATATCCATGCACAATGCATGCAGTATGGAAAAGAAAAAGACGGCTATATCAATTACATGAAAGGCGCCAATATCGCCGGATTCATGAAAGTAGCCAAAGCAATGTTAGATCAAGGTATTATTTAATTTTTCTTATATTGTATTTGAGAAGTAAGAAGGGCCCTGCGGGGCTCTTCTTTTTTTCTTAAAATCGCGATTACCCCTAACATCTTATAAACCCGGGGATACCTGTTGGATTCAGAAGTGAAGGATACAGAATTTATCGCCGGAAAAGATTACTTTTGTACAAAATATTGATGATTATGGATATTCAAAAGATTATTGCAGAAGGGGGAATGACCTTTAAAAAAGGAAAAAGTGATGACAGCCCGACAAATGAGAAGCGTGTAAAAACAAAGGCTAAAAAATCAACTTATGTAAAAGGTACTCATGGATCGGGAGCCGCTAAGATGAAAGCTGCATATAAGCAAAAAAAAGCAGCCCGAAACAAACGCTAAGACTGATTATACAATAATGAAAACGGCAGTTATGAAAAATTTCCATAACTGCCGTTTTATTGTTTAACAAGAACTTACTTAAGCCGGTTCCATTTCAACCAATACGCGATCGCCAGGCACAAATTCTTCTGGTTTTACCAGCACTTGCCGTACTTTACCGCCATACAGGCTGCGGATATCATTTTCCATTTTCATGGCTTCCAAAACCAACAAGGTCTCACCAGGTTTAACAAGATCCCCAGGTTTCACTTTAACAGTCAACACTTTGCCCGGAAGCGGAGATATTACTGTTTCGCCGATAAAAGGTAACTGAGTATCTTTTGGGGCTACCGTTTCGACAACCGGAGGTTTCTGCTGTTCTGCTTTCTGCTGTTCTGCTTCATATTCATTTTTACGGACTTTCATCAGAAAATCTTTCGCCACATTGGGGAATAATTCGAGCAGCAACAGCTCTTCTTCATTCTGAGCCAACAGCGCATTTCCATATTCCGGAAGTTGCGGATTCGGTTGCGGTTTATAGTCCGCCATATTATATGGTATCTCTTTTTCCGATCCGGTAATTTGTTTTCTGAATTCAGGATGGATCGCCACAGGTGTTTTTCCGTATTGTCCTTTCACCAAATCCTCAAAGTTTTTAGAAACAACAGAATACATCTCTTTCCCTTTATGCAAGCTCAACGCACACGATACAGCCTGCGCACCTACAATCTGACTGGTTGGTGTTACCAGCGGAGGCAAACCGGCATCCAGCCGGACGCGGGGTATCAGTTTCATGGCTTCATCAAGTATATCTTCCGATTTCACCGCTTTCAACTGCGCAAGCATATTCGAATACATTCCGCCCGGAATTTCGGCATTCCTCACAATTTCATTCGGTTCCGGAAAACCGTAATAATCTTCTATCTTACGGCAGATTGCCAGCAGTTCTTCTTCTTTATCTTTACGGGCAGCTTGCAAAGCCGCCTCCATCAGGTTATCTATTTCAGCCGGAACATGATCGTAGTCGAAAGGTTTTTGGATTTCCGGCACAGCATCAAACGGAGCTAATTCTTTTCGTATTTCATATAAACGTTCGTTTATCTTACGTACCGCTCCCATATCCACGTCCATCTGAATACCAGCCTTTTTACAGAACAGATCGACTAATTCAATAGCAGGAGCCGCCGGACCACCCGAGAAATACCAGATATTGGTATCAACAATATCCACCCCATTTACAATGGCCATAAATACAGAAGCCAAACCGTAGCCGGGAGTACAATGGGTATGAAAATCAATCGGAATATGTGTATTTTCTTTCATCGCCTTAATCAGTCTGCCCGATCTCGACGGTGTAACCAAACCGGCCATATCCTTAAGGGTAATCATATCGGCACCTAACTGCTGCAGCTCTTTTACTTTCCGGATAAAATACTCATCTGTAAAAACAGCTTTCGGAAGCGGATGGCCTTTCAGCATCGCCATCGTTCTTTCTTTTGCAGAAAAATGAGGATCAACCGTGTAGCAAACGGCACAATCCGCAATACCCCCATATTTCTTAACCGAAATAATCGTTGATTTTACATTATCGATATCATTCAATGCATCAAAAATACGCATGACATTCAAGCCCGAATGAATGGCATTTTTACAAAAGCCATCTATCACCTCATCCGGATAAGGAGCATAACCAAACAGATTCCGCCCGCGTGAAAGGGCAGTAAGGAGCGAAACATTGCCAACCACTTCACTGATTTTCTGTAATCGGTCCCATGGGTTCTCGTTTAGGTAGCGCATAATAGAATCAGGCACAGCTCCTCCCCAGACTTCCATGGCATAAAACCCGGCATCTTTATAAAATGGTAATACCCGGTCAATCTGTTCCTGGGATAAACGAGTGGCAAAGAGAGATTGCTGACCGTCTCGTAAGGTCAAATCTCTGATTAGAAGTTTTTTGCTCATAGTATAATACTAAAAAAACTAAAATGAAAATATAACACTCTCTTGGATCTTCTTCCGTCAATTAAGACTCAGCAGGTTAAGTACTGTTTTTGATAATAAAACAAATATAACGGGAAAATGTTTTATTCCAGTTATATCGTGAATAAATATTCTCATTTCCAGAAAGTTGCGCTTTGTTTCAATCTATTATTTTACCCCGTGAAATAATTTTGATTTACAACTTTTAAGAGCCTCGCACTTCTATTCTGACAGAAAGAAGTGCGGTCGATTAATTCAGAAATTAAATGATTATTTTTGTTTTCGTTTTGTTAATGTATCTTTCTCAACAATAATCATTATCTTCATTTCGCAAAACACTAAAATTTGTTTTCTTAAGAATTTACAACCAATAAAAACCTCGGTCCGGATACCCCAATTCCTGCACCGATCGTTTTTCTGCAAACATAAATGAATAGTTACAGATGAAAGGAATTATCCTGGCCGGTGGTAGTGCTACCCGTCTTTACCCTCTATCAAAAGCAATTTCAAAACAGATCATGCCGGTTTATGACAAACCGATGATTTATTACCCTCTTTCCACGCTTATGCTGGCAGGAATCAAAGAGGTCCTGATTATTTCGACGCCTCGCGATTTACCCATGTTTCGCCAATTGCTGGAAGATGGCAGCAGGTTAGGAATGAAATTTGAATACATCATCCAGGAGCAGCCAAACGGCCTGGCTGAAGCATTTTTATTGGGAGAAACATTTCTCGACGGCGATTCGGCTTGTCTGATATTAGGCGATAATATGTTCTATGGTCAAGGATTTTCTGCAATGCTGCACCGGGCTGCCCATATTGAAAAAGGAGCCTGCATATTTGGTTATTATGTAAAAGATCCGCGCGCTTATGGCGTGGTAGAATTCAATGCAGAAAATAAGGTAATCGGTTTGGAAGAAAAACCGGAACATCCCAAATCGAATTATGCTATTCCGGGACTTTATTTCTATGATCAGACTGTTGTTGAGAAAGCGAAAAAAATCCGTCCTTCCAGCCGCGGCGAATTAGAAATTACAGACCTCAACCGCCTTTACCTGGAAGAAGGAACACTGAAAGTTGAACTGTTCGGACGCGGTTTTGCATGGCTAGACACCGGAAACTGCGACAGCTTACTGGAGGCATCCAATTTCGTAGCAACAATTCAGAACCGTCAGGGCTTTTACATTGCCTGTCTGGAAGAAATTGCATGGAGAAACGGGTGGATTGACAACGAACAGTTATTTTTGCTGGGAAAATCCCTGGATAAAACAGAATACGGGAAATATATAATCGATCTTATAAAATAAAATGATGAACGAAACAACCTATCTGGTGACCGGAGCAGCTGGTTTTATCGGTGCCAACTTTATCAAATACATGCTTCGTAATTATGATGATATTCGTATCATTGCATTAGATGCTTTGACATATGCAGGTTATTTAGGTACGATTGCCAATGATATCGACAATGATCGGTGCATCTTTGTCAAAGGTGATATTCGGGATAAAGAATTCCTGAATGATCTTTTTTTGAAATCAAACATTCATTATGTAGTTAATTTCGCTGCAGAAAGCCATGTAGACCGAAGCATCGAAAATCCGCAACTATTTCTTGAAACAAATATCCTCGGAACTCAGAATTTGCTTGATATTGCCCGCAAACACTGGACTGACGGGAAAGACGAGAAAGGATATCCGGTATGGAAACAAGGAGTACGTTTTCATCAGGTATCTACCGATGAGGTGTATGGAAGCTTGGGCACGGAAGGTTACTTTACAGAAGAAACACCGCTCGATCCTCGCTCGCCCTACAGTGCATCGAAAGCAAGTGCAGACTTATTTGTGCAGGCCTATGCTGAAACATATAAAATGCCAACTACCATTACCCGATGCTCAAACAATTACGGCCCATACCATTTCCCTGAAAAATTGATTCCGCTGATTATTCGCAATATTCTCGAAGGAAAACAATTACCGGTATATGGCGACGGCACAAACGTACGCGACTGGTTATATGTAGAAGACCATTGTAAAGCGATCGACATGGTTGTCAGACGCGGGAAATCGGGAAATATTTATAATGTCGGCGGCCACAATGAAAAGCAAAACATTGAGATCGTCAAGCTAACAATCAGCACAATCAAACGGCTGATGGATGAAAAACCTTCTTACAGACGGGCTTTGAAAAAACAAATTCTGCTTGAGAACGGAGACATCAGCACAGAGTGGATTAATAATTCCCTGATCACATATGTAGCAGACCGGCTGGGACATGATCAACGGTA
>JAVWBH010000204.1:4249-5605 GCA_036649595.1 Bacteroidales bacterium | reverse complement strand
TGCCACGATTTTTTGCAACGTATCATCGGTTCCGGCCTCATAGAATTCGGTCACACCATCCGAAACCATATTCCGCACCATATCCGTCCATAGCACAGGATGAGTGATATGCTGGATAAGATTGTTTCGAATCTCTTCCGGATTCGTATGTCTCTTGGCGTCTACACATTGATAAATAGGGCATCGGGGAACATTGAATGTGGTTTGCTGAATGATTTTTCCCAACTCCACACGAGCCTCTTCCATATACGGAGAGTGGAACGACCCACCGATAGCTAATGGTACAGCCTTTTTAGCTCCCTCGGCTTTAAAGATCTTGCAAGCGATACGTATACCGGCTCTCGAACCGGTAATAACTACCTGCCCGGGACCATTGTAATTGGCAAAATAGATAGGCTCTCCGCTCTCGTTAGAGATCTCCTGCAATCTCTCTTGAATATACTCATCTGGAAACCCGATTACGGCACCCATAGCCGTATCAAATTTTTCACAGACTTTTTGGGCAATCAAAGCCCGATTCAATACCAGATTTAGTCCATCCTCGAACGACAAACAACCGCTGACAACCAGCGCGGCGAATTCGCCCAACGAATGGCCAGCTACCACATCTGGCTTAACCTCTGGCTGGGTCAAAGCTGTAATAACCTCGTAGAGAAAAACTGCTGGTTGCGTATTTTTGGTCTCAAGCAGATCCAGTTCGTCACCATCGAACATAACTTTGGTTATATTGCGACCCAAAAACTCATCGGCCAAATCAAACATCTTCCGGGCATACGGAAATCCATAATACAACTCCTTGCCCATTCCTTGTTTCTGACATCCCTGACCTGGAAATATTAGTGCTTTCATACTTATGATAATTAATAGTTAAAAATAGTTTCAAAAAAATAATAAAGATGTAAAAAGAGGTGTAGCAAGTTGGTTGTCACAATTATTGTTAGTATCATAAAGGCGCAAGCCAAAGAGAGAAACAATCAATGGATAATCATACAAATTCAATAAAAATTTATCTGTTTATATGCGATAGCTGGGATAATAACCTAAATTATCTCCGAGCGCTTTTCTAACAATGCAAAACCGAGTATTAACACAGAGTTAAGCACCATTTACTCGCATCACAGGTCAAGGAGACACTGCCTTATTCCCAGAGCATCATTATAATTACTGCCTCTGAGAGGGATCTCAATGTATTTCGTGATAGTTGGAATAATATACCTGATGTTGCTGTCTTTGCCGACAATATATATATCAATGCTATGATGCAAAAATAGATGTTTGTAGCTGTCGACAAACTATACTCGTATGCGATCTCTCAAATCAGGCAATTAATTGAATCATTCTACAACTGGTTAATTG
>JAVWBH010000204.1:0-4239 GCA_036649595.1 Bacteroidales bacterium | reverse complement strand
AAAGAAAAAATTACTAAAGAAAATATTGATTGTTGGTTAATTGAAAAAAACAGATATTCAAAGAGCATTGAAAGTCCGTTCAACAAAGGGACTTATTGTTCATATATTCGCTAAAACAGCAGTGGCGATGATGAAAAAAATAATATTTCAACTGTTAATTCGAATTACTTATTTACTCTATTAGCATCGATTCGATTATCGGTTTTCTCTGGTTAAAAGTCTCCTTGCGATAGAGGATATACTGGTCAATATCCGATCTGTTTATAAACTCTATATGAAGTAGCTTATGGAATTTTAGCACTTTATGATTGTCCAGCCGAACATCGCCGTGCATAATCTCCTTGCCGAGCATATTAAATGCAATATCGAGTTGAATAAGGGTAGCCAAAACGGGTATTTCAAAAGGACTATTCTTTTTGAACACGAAGCTACCACCGGTAAATTCAATTGTAGTAATATCATAAATTCGATTGACTCCCATCGGCTCTCCGTTTGAACTGTATATAAAGTAATAATCCGTTCCAGCGGACTCCCGCTCCTTGTATTTCCTAACCCAGTTAATTTGTTCTTTAACACTTGTATCTGTAGGATTGATAAACCGCCCCAACACGCTATCTGTTCGCAATGCAACAATAAATTCCGAATCTGTCTCATTAATTAGCCGCACATCCAACCCATACTGAGAAAATGTAAAATCTGAAGGTAATCTCTTATCCATATCAATTATTTTGGTCTATTAATCGTTTTATCAATACATAGTAATTCTGGAATTGGAATTTCCAGTTATATTCATTAATGACGGCGCGACGACCGTTTTGCCCCATTTGGTATGCTTCCCGGGGATGGCTAATAAGATATCGTACCGCTTCGCATATCGCTTCGGGATCATTCGGATCCACACATAGACCACATCGGTATTTTTCTATGATCCAACGATTGATCTTCACATCAGAGCAGACAATCGGAAGAGCGGCTTCCATACTTTCAAACATTTTCAGAACCCCCAGCGACCCTTCTGGCATCCCAGCTTGTGCAAAATCTCGCAGGACATTACTAAAACGGGCACGATTCACAATAGCAGACATCTCCTCATGGTTGAATCCATCGATAAACGACACTCGAGACCAGTAGGGATGATGTCTGAGTTGCTCTGAATACTCCAGATCTTCCATCTTCCCCATCAATAGATAGGTCAACTGCGGTAATCGGGACAAGGCATCGAAAACCGTCTCCTGACGGCTGACCCGGTAGATTGTCCCAAAATATACCATTATAATTTCCCGTTCACAATACTGATCGAAGGTCAGAGAAAACCCATTGTTGATAACCGGGTAATTGGCCAACAAACATACATTTTTGATAGATTGCTTTTTGAGGTCATCGACCAATTTCGTGGTAACAGGGAAAATAATGTCGTATTTAGGGAGCATCCTGCGAAGAATCCGTGCAACGAAAAGTGAAAGTGGTTTTCTAAATATTCGGGGAACATAACTTTTCCCCAATATCAAGTTGGGATAATCTTCCCTAAGATGAAAAATCACAGACGAGCCCTTTTTTCTCAAACTTAGGCCGACCTTTAATAACTCCAATTCGGACACTTGGTAAACATCTGCATCAAGCGCCACCGCTTTGGTTAAAACAGCCTTAGCCGACACGATCATATTGTGCACCCGGGATCGTCCTAGGCCGCAGTCCCATATCTCCACACCGCCCATTACTTGATTTCCCCGGCCATCACAGACAATATAGGATACCCTCCATCCCATTCGGACCATCGAACTTCCCAAACGAATAAACACGAGGGAGTCATCCCTTGTGTATTTAGTCGTGAGGTAACAGATGTGTTTTCCCATCAGTTCGTAAATATTGGGGCATTCGAGCCGCATTCATAATGATAAACATCGAGAACATAAAAATATAATGAGGATAGAAAAAACTCGGACGCTGATACAACGTTATCAGAATCAGTACAACAAAAAGGAACCCTCTCTGATTTTAAAAAACGCAAACAAAACGAAAAATATGACGTATAACAGACATGCCATTGCGCCATATATAAATATGGCATTACGGTACCCCGCATTTCCCATAAATTTTTCAATGACATTTCGATCTCCCACTCCCCACCAGAATTCTCCTGTACCGACAATAGAGCGGTAATAAGTTTTTAATTCATAATCAGCTCGATTATCTCCTGCCAGTCCTCCTCCGTCCATCATATTCCACTCCACACGGTTCCATATCAGTTCATTGATATACTCGCTCTGATGGGAACCAGCTACCAATAAAACATAGACCATTAGGAATAATATTCGTTTTTTTACAGACCGAAAAACAAAAATGAGATAATACATAGCATATATAGACGCGCCCAAATAGAAAAATAAAGACATAGACAACAGCCCGGATATCAGTATAGGGATATTTATTTTTTTTCTCAGATCAAATTTCTCAATATAGAGCAGGATCATAGAGATCGTACCCACTACACCCGGTTCATCGAACAATCCGCAGAAGCGAAATGCATTCAATGTGATCGCCTCAATGCTGCTCGGGTTGATAGTAACTAAAAAAGGGTATGCGATATAATTATAATCCTTGAGATTGTTCAGCGGAGCGATCATTTTATAGGGAATGGCAAACCCGCTCATCACTAGAATCCATACAATTATTGAAACAAGAATCAATACGGAGTAAATATTTCTGAATTTTCGATAGGTTTGAATTAGAAATATAGATGAAGCAAATGGAATAATCGACAATATAACCATCGAAATGACACCATTGAATGTACTTCTTGCCGAAAGTGCCGCTATCAACAGGATACAAATAAATACCATTAAATAAATACCATCATTTTGTTTAATCCCGGGGGTATAATACCAGAAAATTCCAATCAAAGGGACGGTATACAAAAAGAAACTATATTTGCTTAGCGACCATGCGAAATAAGGGTTCAGCCACAGAAACAGCAGTACGGCTGCGACAGTCGAAAATATGGCAGGCCTATAGAGTTTCACAACAAATCATTTTATAAAGCGTTGCCTCCAAGCAAGTGGGCTCAATTACAAAATTTCCATGGACATTGGCCGTCTTATTACCTTGCGTACAATATCTCATTTCAACTCCTACAACTCGCGCAATCGTGGAAAAAATGGACGAGTCTGCAATTATATGTTGCAGGCAAATAACCTTACAACCATACGAGCAAAACAGAAGGTTGGTAAATGCCGCACCCGTACCGCCAACGATCACCTCCGCATTGTGGAACAAGGCAATCTGATCTTCGATCGAATATTCTTCAGGAGCAACCGATTCAAACCCATATCCTTGCAGTAAGGAGAATACTTCGTTTTCGTTGAAATGACGGTGCGACGTATTCTTGCGCGTGAGGAAGATTCGCCGGGGGAATTGTCGGGTCGACCCAATCACCAGCAGCCGATCTCGCATTGCAAGGGTCAAATCAAGGTCGAACACCACATTGGTGCAGACAATGTCCCGAATTTTTCTGGTGTGAGGTGGAATCTGATTGACTCCGGAAAAAGTATATAGCTGATCGAAGCCTATCACCTCTTTACTCCCGATCGTGATAACCTTACGACCACTGCTATTCAAGTTGTTGAAAATATGTGTCAGGCTTTCTACTCGAAAAACAATCTCGTCCACGATCAAAGGAACCGATTCGGGTATTTCTGCCTTATCCAGCAGCAGCAAACGGATCATTAGCTCGTACATCTGGTGGTAATAGTTAGAAGAAAAACGCCCCGAGAGCATAATTCCGTCCGACAGGTGGCGATCTTCTCGGCGGCCGTCGTAACGGAGAATGGCCCAATTGTTTTTAACTCGAAGCGTTGCACCATCATAATACCTGAAGCGTTTATCCATATCACGACAAAAATCATTCACGACAAAATCCGAATCTATATCAATAATGAAATCCGAATCGCCGTGCAGCTTGACACCCCGATAGCAATAACAAGCAAGATCTGACATCGCCTGAGGAATCAGTTTTCTATCATCCGGATCATTATTATAAACCGGATGGGTCGTATAGCCAATGCGCCCTGTAACAAGCGTTTTTATCTCCGTTCCGCGATGTATCTGGATATAAGAGCCTGCATCTATTACTTTGTATGGTGCAAATCCGAATTTATTCAACAAGCCACTCCATACCTGATACATACCTATGCTTCCCATTACAGGTGTCGCTAATTGAAGAATGTTGGCTATTGCCCGATG
>JAVWBH010000203.1:0-5605 GCA_036649595.1 Bacteroidales bacterium | reverse complement strand
CTGGATGTATGCAAACTGTTCGACTACAGCACAACGCGGGGCATTAGACTGGTGGAAACCTTTCCGTGATGCAACAAAACCGGTATTTGAAAAACTATATGCAGAGGTAGCTTGCGGAAACGAAGCTCAGCGTTCGATCGACCTGAATTCAAAAGTTGATTATCGCGAAAAACTGGAAGCGGAATTAAAAGAATTGCGTGAAAGTGAAATGTGGCAGGCTGGTGCTGTTGTTCGTAAATTACGTCCGGAGAATAACTAAATACAAAGCTGTTTTTAATAACGGCTTTCAGTGAAAAGATGATTGGGTTTAATTCTTTAGTGAATTTTCCTAATCATCTTTTCTGTTTTTATAGAGTTAAAAAATTACTTTTGTTTCAAAAATAAAAAAAAAGGATGAATTTTAAAAATCCGATTCTGAAGGGACATATTGCTATTTTTTTTGCGGATGTGATCTGGGGGTTAAATGCACCTGTAAGTAAAGCTGCTCTCGGACATGTTTCGTCGCTTTCTTTAACTACTTTCCGAATGACGGGGGCCGCACTGGCATTCAGTATTTTTTCCTTTTTTGTATCTCGAGAAAAGGTTGCAACAAAAGACAAGGTGCGTTTGTTTTTTGCCGCATTGTTTGGGGTCGTGATTAATCAGGGTTTTTTTGTGCTGGGGTTATCGTATACGTCGCCTGTGAATGCCGCGATCGTAACTACTACTTTGCCGATTGTAACAATGATTTTTGCCGCCATGTATCTCAAAGAGCCTATTACCAATAAAAAGGTGTTCGGAATTCTTTTGGGAGCAATAGGGGCTGTTATTTTGATTATGGGAAGCGGCGGCGGATTTTCATTGACGGGTAGTGTAAAAGGCGATCTTTTTTGCCTGCTTGCACAAATCAGCGTTGCTGTTTATCTGACCTTATTCAAGGATCTGTTTGTTCGCTATTCGCCGGTTACGGTGTTGACATGGATGTTCTGTTATGCTTCGCTTTGTTTTCTGCCGGTGTCATGGCACGATATAATCCGGATCCCGTATAAGAGTCTTCCGTTAAATGCATATCTGGAAATCTCCTTTGTTGTTTTCGCAGGCACGTTTATTGCCTATTTAGGGATGATGACTGCTCAGAAGTACTTGCGCCCAACGGTTGTGAGTATTTATAATTATGTACAACCTGTGGTTGCATCGATTGTAGCGGTCTTGGCTGGGATGGATACATTCGGGCCGGCCAAGGTAGCGGCAGTCATCCTGGTATTTGCCGGAGTTTATTTCGTGACCCAAAGTAAATCGCGTGCTCAAGTAGAGGCATTGGCCGCTGTCCGAAGGGATAAGGACAAGGATAATAGCTGCCCCGACTGATAGATACAGCTTGATATTTTATTATTATTTGAATTTGATCTGCCCATAAAATGTACAGACCGCATGTTTATAAATGGTTACTTTGTTTAATCATTAGCTTTCTTTTTACTGATTTCTCGCTTTATGCTGATTCTCCTAATACCGACGGTATAGAAGAAGCTTTGCAAAAGCTGAAGCCGTTATATGAATTTGATTTGATTCCGGATATGGAAATTCCGGCTGACAGTGTTATCTTTTTGTCAGAAAAGGTGATACCGATGTTGGAGCGAGAGGGGGAATATGATCTTTTATTTAAAGTTGACTGGTTGCGTATTCTATCTTATTCCGCCATCGGAGATATTTCATTGGCTGTTGCTCAGGCAGAGGAAATGCTGAAGAAAGCGCAAAGACAAAATTCGGATCTGGGGGTCGCTCTTGCTTGTCGGGCAATCGGAACTATCTATGCTTATACAGCCAGGCGTAAAGAAGCGCTTGAATCTTTTAAGGAAGCTTTGTCGCTTCTGCAAAATATTGACGGAACTGAAAAAATTCAAAAGCAGGTGCTTATTTCTATTTTGAGTTTCGGATTCCGCTCAAAAATAGATGTAGATGCTCAGGCATATCTTAATGAACTGGATCTCTTGGTTGACAGGGCTGATCCCGATGATCGTTTTGTATGGACCGTATTGTGTGGGTTGTATTATGTTGATAAAGGGAACCTCGAGGAAGCCCGAAACTGTTTGGCTGAACTGAAAAAAATAGACCTTACTGGTGATCCCGGCGTGAGTCGTAAATACGGATTTTTATCCTTGTCTGCTTATTATAATCAAGTTTCAGGTCATTACGAGGAAGCTCTGGATAATTATAATGATATATTGCATTTGCTGGAAGAGAAAAAATGGGATTTTGAATATAAACTCGTTTCGAAGAGAAAGGCAGAAGTTTGTGTCAATATGAAAAAGTACCATGAAGCTGCCCTTTGTTATAAAATTCTGAAAGAGGAAACAGATTCGCTGATTAAGAAAAGCTATGTGCGTCAGGTAAATACTTTAAGGGCTCTGTATAAGATAGATCAGTTGACTTTTGAGAATAAGAAGCGGCAGAATCGAATTCTTTATCAGTCAATCCTTTCGGTAATTTCATTGATTTTGCTCATTGTTTTCTTTTATTGTTATCTGAGAAGAAATAACAGGATGTTGGCGAAATCACAACAGGAGCTGGTTATGGCTAAGATGAAAGCAGAGCAGTCTATCCGCTCTAAAAGTGTCTTTTTATCAAATATGAGTCATGAGATCCGGACTCCGTTAAATGCCGTTGTCGGATTTTCATCTCTTCTGGCATCTGATTTGGCCGATGACCCCAAAGACCGTGAACAATATCAGCAAATCGTTACGCTTAACTCCAAACTCCTTCTGAAGCTATTTAATGATATTATTGACTTTACTTCGTTGGAGATGAAAGATATGAACTTTGAAACCGGAGAGTGTGATGCGCTCGAAATTTGCCGAAGTGTGGTAAATTCGATGCAGCAGATTAAAAATACCCAAGCTGCCGTTTTATTTCAGAGTTCTCTGGATACACTAAAAATTGAAACCGACAAATCCCGATTGCAGCAAGTGTTGCTGAATCTAATTATCAATGCAACTAAATTTACGCAGCAGGGCTCGATCGTGTTGGCCGTGGAGGAAGTATCGGCCGACGAAGTTTGGTTTTCGGTTACCGATACCGGATGTGGAATTCCTCCCGAAAAGCAGCAGCAGATTTTTGAACGATTCGAGAAGTTGAATGAATATGCACAAGGGTCGGGACTCGGATTGTCTATCTGCCGGCTGATTATAAAAAGGCTTGGTGGTAATATCTGGGTAGATTCTTCTTATTCTGCCGGCGCCCGCTTTGTGTTTTCTCATCCAGTAAAGCAGAAGTAAGTTTATGAGAGTGAAATATATAGTCTTTTTTGTTTTTATCCTTTTTTATCCGGGGTGTCTTTTTGCAGAGGGCAATGCTGAACGTGACAGTTTTTTACGGGAGCTCCGGTTGCTGCCGCCTGATACTACGCGCCTGAATAAAATTACAGACATCGCATGCATAAAGCAATCGTCTGAAGAGTTTCTTGATTATGCTTTGCTGTTACAACAAGAAGCCGAGAGTCAAGATAATAACAAGCATATATGTATTTCTATTTATTATCGTATTGTATATTATTATAATAGAAGAAACCTCAAGCAGGTGGTTTACTGGCTGGAAAAGCTCAAGCCCTTGGCTCTGCAGGAGAAACTGTATTATGAATATTTCAATAGCCGGCGTTTTTTAGTGATATTGTATTCGTTTAACACCGACTATGAGTTAGCGATAAATGAGGCGAAAATAATGCGGGAGGATGCTCGCCTGTTGGATAATACGGATGGAATTATAGCGGCCAATCTTTCACTGGCCAGCGCCTATATCGGAGTCGGGCGTAAAAAAGAAAGTATGGAGTTGTTAGAAGAGGCTCTTTCGTTAAATCCGGCCAGTAAGCCGGTGGTAAGGCAAGAAATTTTAATACCTCTTGTTACGGTATATTATGATTTGAAAAAATATCAGTCTTGTCTGGATGCATTGAAAGAACTGGAGAAGGTGCTGGTTAAATTTGAGGAGGAAACTCCCGGTTCGAAAGGCGGCTATATCGATCTTTATTTGTTTAAAGAGTTGTATTATGCTTTTAATTATCTGAAAAAAGGAGATGTCGCCCGAATAGAAGAACATGTTGCCAATGCATCTCAATACTTGCATCCCGGGTCATTTTATATCTATGATATGCTCTATTCCGGCATGCTTTCTAAATATTATGCTTTTCATAAGCAATATGAAAAAGCATTGGTCGAAAACGATATTCTGTTGCGAAAGGCAAAACCGGTATCAGCCGATTTTTATATGCTCGCCTTGACTGACCGCGCAAACATAATGATTGAGGCAGGGGATGCGCGCCAGGCAATCGCTTTGTATCAACGGATCCTGCCAATGACAGACTCTGTTTACAATGTGTTGGCAGATAGGCAAATGCCTCATATTCAGTCTGTGTATGAAGTTGAAAAGGCTGAGCTCGAAAAAGCGGAGTTGCTGGGTATTATCCGTATGTCCTTTTTAGTGTTTATCCTGTTTGTTTTATTGATCGGGATTATTTTTACTGTAAAACTGATACAGATACGCTGGGCTTTGAAGCAGGCTAAATCGGAAATGAAAGAAGTGGTCGAGGCAGTAGAGAAGGCTAACGAGTTGAAAACTTCTTTTTTGAAAAATGTAAGTGATGAAATACAATCACCGTTGAATTCGATTGTGGATTTTTCAAATCGGCTTACCAACGTAACGGAGCTTCCGCCTCATGAAAAAAGAAAGTACTCTGAAATAATAGCAGATAATTCGGAGTTATTGCTGTGTCTGATCAACGACATCCTTGATTTATCCCGACTGGAAGCCGGAATGATGCGCTTCCATTTATCGGAGGAAGATATCGTGCAGCTGGCGCAAGTTGCTGTTGATAAGGTTTGCGGGGAGATGGAGGATGCTCATTTGCTATGTTTTGTGTCGTCTGTACCTTCTCTGATTGTGCATACAGATAGTTTGCAGATGATAAACCTGATGACATCATTAATGAAGCCTGTTGTTGCAGACGGGCAAAAGAAGCCGGTTGACTTTTTCCTGGAAGCGGATCTTCATAAAAAGGTGGTCCGAATGCATTTTCGCGGATCTGCTCTTGCTTATCAATCAAATTCATGGGGTGATTTGAATATGCGAAACAATATTAATCAATTATTAATGGATCAGTTGGATGGTGGATATGAGATTTTGACAAAAAATATTGATCAACCTGTAATTATTGTTACTTACCCGATTAAGAAGTGATGGGCTAATCTGACTTGCATACATCCCTCAAAACACGCGTGATATATCCCTTTTTTCAGGAGCTATTTCTGTTTTTTCACGACACCTTTCTTCGGGGGTTCCGGGTAATACTCTCCGGGGTTCCGGGTAATACTCTCTGGGGATCCGGGGCGTTAGGAGGGATTACCCGGGAAACCGGCAAAAATTATCCGGAACTCTCGATGGTATTGTCTGGAATCCCGAATAAAAGAACTCCTGCAAAATCGAAAAGATCTTGGGGAAAGGGTAAACGTGAAGGTGAATATGATAAAGGAGTTTGTCGGATTTGTTTTATGTAGAAATAAAAATCAACATACCCCAATATAGGGCTCACCTGTAAAAGTTGGGGGATAGATTAAAAAATAGATCACTCCCAACTACT
>JAVWBH010000202.1:0-5610 GCA_036649595.1 Bacteroidales bacterium | reverse complement strand
GTCACCATTTTCTTTCACTGCAACGGAAGCATATCTATTATCGGACAAAGTGGTAGGAAACAGGCGCTTCTGACGTATATTTCCATTATTCATCATCGACAAAAAGAATGTTCCGGTACCGGATATTTCTATATCCGAATTTTTCGCAGCCTCAAAATTCTGACAAGTACCTGCTACATAAACATTACCTGCTGCATCGGTCTTTAAATCAAATACTCCGATATCTCCTTTCCCTACAATCTGACGAATCCATTCAGGATTATTTGCTTTATTGTATTTAATGAGGAAAATGCCATTGTTGCCGACTTCTGTCTTTATTAACTTATCCTCTTGAGTTCTTTTATAAAAATTAAGATCGGCGTAAATAGGTAGATGATCGGATGCAGTAGTCAAATCCGAAACTTCAGAAACAGCAATCCCAGCTTTATCAACCTCATACATTACCGTAAGCGCTTCATTATAGGCAAGAAAATAATCAATGCATGCAGTTGCTCCGGTAGACGGAAATGTGAGTACAGCGGGATCGTTCAGCATTCTGAAACCGTTATTGAGAAACATTTTCATGTTTACCGAAGTAGGCGACATATTTAAGTCGCCTCCCAAAAACACAGTCTTTTCGGACTTGCGGGCAAATTCTACGAGATATTCTATCATCCGTACCTGGTCTTCGGCAAAAAGCGAAAAATGGGTGCAGAGATAATAGTAATCTGCAAACTCGGCGATGATGACGCCGCGATGATCCGCAGGATCGGTAGATGCTTCCCCGCGCTCAATCCGATGGGTTGTTACCGAAAGTGGCTTCTCTTTACTTAATAGCACGACCCCAAAATAAGTCTTTTCTGTAACAAGAAACTGCGAGTACATACCTGTTTGCGAACCTAATGTTGCTGCCGCATCATACAGATAATTACTCACTTCCTGCACTGCTACTACGTCAGGAGAATATTCGTTAATAACATTCGTAATTCGCTTAAGAGTCCGAGAATTAAGAATACTGCTCCCTTTTATATTATACGACATCATCCGAACCGCTCCGGCCTTATTCGAATCAATATTCTTTTGCAATAACAGTGACCCCGTATTACGGCCGGCTACAAAAAGGTTTCCGTCCGAATCGGTCGCCATCCCTCCTGTCTGAAAACTATTACCACCTGTAATTGCAATATGATCTTGATATGTCTGTGCCTTTACCGACAGACTCATCAACAAAATCAAAAAAAATAAAATATTTTTCATCATAACGGTTTATGTTGTTACCATCCGGGATTTTGCGTAAGATTCTTATTTTTAAGAATTTCAGCATAAGGCACCGGCCACAAATAATGACGATTTTCGTCGAAATAGCGTTCTCCTCCCTCTTTCTTTGAAGCATCCCATATGATATCTCCAAATTCATCCACAATCGGATTTTCTTTATCGTCTACATAAGGGGCTGCTCCGAGGTCATTCATGCAGACCTCCAGACTTGGGCCCGTAATAGCACGACCTAATCTCCAACCCTCTTTCCAACGGAGAAGGTCGAAATAACGCATTCCGTCAAATGACATCTCAATCCGACGTTCACGCTTGAGTTCGGTCCACAGGTCAAGATTCCAGCCATTCAACTCATCCAATTTTATCGGATGCATCTCTACCCTATTACGCAAACGATTGACTGTCATATCAATTTGAGCCTGCGTAAGTGTTCCATTCATCTGATAAAGCGCTTCGGCATAAATCAACAAAATTTCAGCATAGCGGATTACATTGATATTGTTATGGCTCTGATTCGTCATCCCGGCCAACTCGGGTGTATTATACTTCTTAAAGTAGAATCCGGTTCGAGTATTCGCACCATTGTTGTTATTATCCTGTAGCGATGCAAAACGGGGCAGTCCGAAGGTCGCATTGACACGATTTCCGGCATCTCCGTCATCACCACCCGGCCATGCATCACCCGGGCAATACAGTGTCATAGCCATACGGGGATCGCGATTCTGGAAATACTCTTTATAATGTTCTACCGGATAAGGAGAATCTTCGGATGTCGAAATATCTGTTCGTCCATAATACTCCAAACCTGGAATAGCCGGTTTCCCGTCTGCACACAAAAATGCATCTACGAATGTTTTAGAAGCGTTCAACCGGATATAGTTTACCGGAGTACAGGTATAATTCGTAAGGTTATGCATGCGCACATCCTTCTTATACATACTAAAGATGATTGATTCTCTATTTTCCGGATTATCCTCAAAGTCACCCTCTAGCCGATAGGCCAGGCTATAATCTTTATTTAATGAATAAGGGCTGTTTTGTATAATATCCAACGCAGTACTTGCTGCCAACTCATAACGTCCATTCTGAAGCGCTGTTCGTGCTAACAGAGCTAATGCTCCCCATTTGTTGATACGACCCAAATCGCGCCCTGTCATAATATCTTCGCTCATATGGCTAGCTGCCCACTGTAGCTCATCAATCATCCAGTCTACCACTTTCGCCTTTTCATCACGCGGCCCATACCCTTCATCCAAATCCAGGCAATAATCGATTAAAGGAACATCTCCCCATACGGTTGTAAGCCAGAAATACTGCATGGCACGGATTACTTTTACATCCGCAGCATATTTGTCTTTTACCTCTTGTGGAATATCAGCCTGATTGTAGTTATCTAAAAAGTTATTACACGTATAAATATTACTATAAATATCACGCCAATAGTTATAAAAAGGGAAGTTGTCTTGTGAACTACTTTTGCCTCCTCCCACTTTACTTAAGCCGGATGTCAGGTCTCCCCATACTACGGTTTCGCCACAAGCGTCACCCATATTAATGATAAGGTCATATTGGAGGCCATTATAACAAGGATAAAGCGCTGATCGCAATTGATCTTCAGTTGACCAATAAGTTTCAGTAACAGCACTATCCAATGGATATCGATCTAGAAATGAGTCATCACAGGCATTCAGGATGCAAAGCCCACTCACTACTGCTATTTTATATAAATTAGTATATTTCATCTTATGTATCAATAAACGTGATTGAACAAAATATCTTTACAATTATCAGAATGTCAGATTAAGACCAAAAACATAAGTTTTTACCTGAGGATAAATATCCCCGGATGTTTCCTGTACTTCCGGATCAAAATTTTCAAAATAATTGGTAATGGTAAACAGATTATCGGCAGAGAAATAAGCCCGTAGTTTTGATAGCCCGAGTTTGCCACTCCATTGTTTTGGAAGCGTATAACCCAACTGGATGTTTTTTAAGCGTAAATAAGAGGCATCTTCTACCCAGTAATCAGAGAAGTAGCGGTTATGTGTCTGCGCATAATACATTCGCGGATACTTGGCATTCGTATTCTCCGAAGTCCATCGGTCAAGATGCGATTTTTTAGGTACGGAATAATCATTGATAAAACAATGTCTGGCCTCATCTGTAATATAGCCGTTGGCTTTTCCTACCCCTTGCAGATAAAAAGAGAAGTCGAACCCTTTCCATTCTGCAAATCCTTTAAACGAATACGAATAACGTGGTATCTTATTTCCGATGACAACTTTGTCATAATCATTGATAACACCATCAGGAGTACCATCGGGACCACTAATATCTACATATTTTATATCGCCGGGTTGTACCGCAATACCACTGGTCAATACCGCACAATTTGGATTTATGTAATTTCCGAATTCATTCTGGCCACCAAAATCAGATACTTGCAGTAGTCCTGCCGTACGATAGCCGTAATAAGCATCTATCGGATCGCCTACCCGACGGATATTGTCTCCCAACACAGGAGCACTCGTTCCTAAGTCTTTGATTTTATTTTTTGAATCGGCCAAATTGAATGTGGCTCCGTACGTAACTTTTCCTATTACATCACGCCAAGAAAGTGACAATTCCCAACCTTTATTCTCGATTTCTCCCATATTCTCAAGCGGCAATGCACTTGCAGAAGAGAAACCGATTACCAACGGATATGAACCGGTTACCAATGCATTGATATTATTCTTCTTAAACCAATCGAAACTTGCAGTCAGACGATTATTGAAAAATGAGAAATCGGCACCTAAATTCAACATCCGAAGCGTTTCCCATTTAATATTACGATTGCCCAAGGCCAATACTTGGTACCCTACGTTTTCAGTGTTTCCGATCGGATAATTTTTATCAACAGCTTGCATCACCGTTACGAACGGATAGTAATTGCTGCCAACATTCTGATTTCCCAATTCACCCCAAGACGCACGTAATTTACCCATATCCATTATAGCTGTGGCAAACTCCATAAATGACTCTTCTGAAAAACGCCAACCAGCTGAAAAAGAAGGGAAACAGCCCCAACGATTGCCTTTTGCAAAACGAGAGGTACCATCCATACGCACATTGGCTTCAAACAGGTATTTTTCGGCGAAATTATAATTCACTCGGCCGAAAAAAGAGCGTAATGCCCACTCTTCTCCACTACCGCTATTTTCAATTTCTTCGGTTCCACCGTTTATTTCCTCAATACCTTCCAACAAAATTTTAGTACGCGTTCCCGATAAATTACTGCTTTTGGCCCATTCTTGCGAGAATCCACCCAATAGGTTAATATTGTTTTTTCCAAACTGATGTTCATAATTCAATGTTGCATTGAGCGTCTGGGTAAGCGTATTCAGAAAACTCTTATTAATATAACTTTTGAGCGATACATTACTTGGTTGTTCTGTCAAGTCTGAATAATACTTAGGCATTACAGGCACAAATTTTTTATATTCACGATTATAAAAATTTGCCGCATACATTCCGTTTACCGTCAAACCTTCGATGATTTTAACAATCACATTGGTCTGTCCATTAAATGTCCGTGAGTTTCGGTTGCGATAACCCGAGTTATAAGCCACATATACCGGATTATAAATGGAAGACGAAGAATAATATTCCGAATCACTCCAATTTCCATTTTCATCTTGTTGTTGCCACATCACTGGATAAAGAGGCGACATACGCTGTGCCAATCGAAAAACCCCTGTAGTCCCCGAATAACCGCATTCTTTCTGATAATAATCTACATACCCGATATTCCCCGATACAGTAAGGCGTTTATTTACCTCAGTATTTACATGAATACGTGCATTGTGTCGATTAGAAGCATACGAATCACCCACAACCAAACCATCTTGATCGAGGTATCCGTAAGACATATAATAACTGCTTTTACCGGTTCCCCCGCTTATATTGACATTATGCCCTGTTTGAAATGCCGACTTTTTAAATGATTCTGAAATCCAGTCGGTATTAGAATAATCATTAGGAGAAGTACCATTGTCATAAGCGGCAAATGACTCATCTAGGTAAAGTTTACCAAAGCCCGCATTTACATAAGCCTCATTGGCGAGCTCCATATATTCGCGCCCATTGACAAGTTTGGGCAATGCTGTAGGTGTTTGCCAGCCAACATATCCCGAATAACTAATCGTCGTCTTATCTTGTTTTGATCCTTTTTTAGTAGTAATTAAAATTACCCCGTTCCCTGCACGAGCTCCATAGATGGCAGAAGATGCCGCATCCTTCAATACAGATACATTTTCCACATCATCCGGATTCAACAGATTCAAGTCGCCCCCGGCTACTCCGTCGATCAAAATC
>JAVWBH010000201.1:0-5611 GCA_036649595.1 Bacteroidales bacterium | reverse complement strand
CTTCATTCGGAATATAGGTCTAATAATGTACTTTACAAATTTACATATAAAAATCTGTTTTGTTCATTTTCGAGCTATAATGTTGAGGGTGAAAAGAGCGGACCGGGAATGATTAACTTTCGGGCGGGGAGTTCTATATATCAAACATAAGCCGAATATCGACTCCTATCCGCAATCCGCTCCAATCAGCGGTAAGCGTGGTCCGTCGCTGAGCAATCCGGAGTCCTCCTTTAATTACCGACCACTCGTAACCGATGCGGCCTTGAACGAAGAGTAAAGGCATAAGCTGATATCCTCCAATAATGGCGGGAAGAACAAACAGATTCGCTCCTTTAAGTTTTGTTTTTTCCTGCTCATGAACTGACACCTGAATAAGTTTGATCTCTTCGTCAACTAAAACGTTGGTGAATAAACCGCCTGCTGATAAATCGATACCACATCTTATTCTGGGGTTTCGACAATGATGTTGATAACTGACGAAATGAGCCGCTTTAAAAGCATTTGCCCGGATTTCTACCCGGTAAAATCCGGAATAGTCGGCAAGTGATCTTTTACCTCCTGTATTCATATAACCTGCCAGCATTCCAAATGAGATCCGTTGATTTTTAGAATAGCCGATTCGAAGATCATGGGTTATATAACCGGGGAAATTGTCTGTAACCATGACTCCGGAAAGTATATTGTTGGCGGCAAGCAGGTTTTTTAAATCGGTCATTTCGTACGTACCGTATCCCAATCCGTATTCAAAAAATAATTGCGCGTACGCTGTGCGGGGTAATACAAAACAGAAGATACTGATCAGTATCAGATAATATTTTTTCATTGGACAATTTGCTTTTCAATATTCATTACATAGCCGCTTCCCGACATCAGGTAATTATTTGTTAGTTTTAGATTCGATTCCTTATTTCCCGTCTCCATTAAAATACGGCCGTTTTCAGATGATAATATATATAGCCGGTTAGGACTTGTACATAACAGATTGCCTGTACAACGGTCGATACCGGTTAAATTTGTATATAAGGGTAATTCGAATGTACGGACTATTTTTAATGCCCGCAGATCCCAAACATCCGCTTTTCTGGAGTTTACACAAATCAGTTCGTGATGGCGATGCGGATGAAACAGATAAGTGTACCGGAAATAATCGTCATAGAGTATTTTACGCTGTTTTTCGACATAATTGTCCAGTTCAATCAGAATCACCGAATTCATGGATGTGGTTATGCACATCCGGCGTGCGTCCGGCGATAGTAAGGGATAAGAAAAATGAGATTCATTGGCGATCGAAAATGTTTTTTCACGGTATCCGTTGACGGTATTGCATACCACTCCGTTTACCGGTCCGGAACTCGATGTGATGTAAACCAGTTTTTCATCGGTAGTCAAATAGATTAACTGCTGGTTGCTCAATCCGTTATAAGCCATGTTGTTGGCGGTTATCCGGACCCGGTTATTGAGCGAAATATCTTTATAGAGATAGATATAGGAGTTATTATTTATAATGCTGCTTGAGAGATGAACCGAAATAAGTGCACCGGATGGCGATTCTGTTAACCCGCCGACAGAATTGTTCTCTAATTTTGTTTCGGCTACGAGTGTAAAGTCTGGTAATTTGTAACTCTGTAGTTTTTGATGGTTAAACTGACAGATATAATCCCCTTTCTCCGAATATGCGTAATGACTCCAGTAATCTCCGATTCGTACGGCATAGCGCAATAGCTGTTCCGTTTGATTATAAATATAATTCATCTTGTTGTTATATGGATATACGCGGAAATTGATACTCAGTGCATCCGTCCAGTTTTTAGTATGAATCGGTTCGAACCGGAAATCAAAAAAAGTGGCACCCTCTTGTGGGAAATATTGCATTTGGGTAGATAAATCGGCAAGTGTGATATTTGATTGATAGGGGGTAACCCAACTAAACCGGACCGTCCCGTCGGGAAGTGTTACGGATTTTGTCTGAATCTCTTGCGGAATGGTAGACCTTCCTACGGTCCAATATATCTGTTTGTCGTCATCCGGGGCTTCCAAAACAGCTATCACGGTATATTCCGCCCCTTCTCCCACGTAAAGCGAGTCGACCAGGGAGGTCTGTAATCTGTCGACGTTCATATGGCGCGAACTCAGATCTTTTTGATATATCACGTCATATCGCTTTATCTGTAAAGGCGAAAAGTCCGGTTCGTCCCACTCCAACTTTAAAAAGCGCTCGTTGGTGCAGCTGTGACGAACGAGTGCAGGGAGTTGCAGATTATAATCGATAACAACCGGCCAGGATGCCCTCCCGCCATAATATTCGGTATCCAGCTGATTGGCAATGCTTCCTGTCTTACTTCTCAGGTAGAATTCGCAGGATAGCTGGTAGTTGCCTGTCGGGAAAATATTTTCAGGAAGACTGATAATCCCACTTTTTTGTTCTGATATCCAGACCTTATCACCTAGCTGGAAACGGACCTTGGCAATTTCCTTTTTAGATGCTGAAATATAATAGCATAGCGTTGTTGGCTGGTTAATGAATAATCGCTCTCCATCGCTCTGAAGATTTAATGCGATTTGAATATTGGCATTTTCTTCATGCGGGATATTGACAAAATAGTTATCATCGAAGGGCATTTTGCATCCAACCAAACAGAAAAGAATCGGCAGAAAGACATGGATGAATTTCATAAAAGAGAATTGACATTGTTAATTTAATGCAAATATAACAATTTTATTAAACAGGTATGAAGGAAAGAGAATAGGCAGGTTTAATTCGGAAAAAGGCTTCATGAAAAGAGAACTATTTGTCGGAGTACCGAGTAGGACGGTTATGAAATACCATCCTTTAAAGAAAGTTGTGACCCTTTTCCCCTCTGCTTATATCCTTCTTAGAATTAACATATTTTTTTGTTGGTTGTCGAAAAATGAATACCTTTGGCTCCGCACAGAATGATTTTATTCTGTATGAGAGCAGTAAATAAAGGGATATAAATGACGCATTTGACCTTAATATAAAATTAAAAATACGATTCAAATGAAAATTGAGAAAATAAGTTTTCATGGACTTGAAGCAGTAGCATTCGAGGCCGGTGGTTATGAAGCAATCATGGTTCCTTCCATTGGTGCGAATGTCGTAAAGTTATACCATAAAGAAAAAGGAGTAAACATTCTGCGTACTCCGTCGGCCGAAGAGATCGAAACGTTTAAGGAGAGACCGCAGATTTACGGACTTCCGTTATTGTTCCCTCCTAACCGTATCGAAGATGGTACGTATACCTATAAAGGGGTAACTTATCAATATCCGATTACGATTCCCGCACAGCATAACTACCATCACGGGATTATTAAATCAGAGCCGTTTGTTGTAACAAAAACCGTTATTGGCGAAGATTATGTAGAGGTAGAAGCTGCTTTCTATTCAAATCGGATCAATGATGCGATTTACCGCGATTTCCCTCATGAGTTTGAATGCCGTATGAACTTTATTTTGTCGGCAGACGGATTAGAACATACCGTTACGTTTGTTAACGACAGCGAAAAGGATATGCCTCTCGGTGTTGGATACCATACCCCGATCTGTGTTCCTTTTCAGGAAGGTGAGGGCGAATATAAAATGTGGCTTACTGCCGGCGAAGAATGGGAACTGACTGACCGGACATTGCCAACGGAAAACTTCTTACCTTTGGATGAAAAATTGGCGACACTGCGCAGCAGCGGAATGAATCCGGTAGGCGAACCGATCGAAAAGGCGCTGACCAACAAATCATTTTTGTTGGATGGCACCGTTTTCAACGGCGCGATTATAGCAAATGTTACAACAGGTGTGAAAGTGTTCTATGAAGTGGATGAGCAGTATCGTCACTGGACGATCTGGAACAACGGGGGAGAGGCCGGTTATATGTGTCCTGAACCTCAGACGTGGGCGATCAATGCGCCGAACTTGTCATTAGACCCTGAAGTAACCGGGTTTCAGGCTGTAGAACCGGGGGATGCCTGGAGTGCAACCACCAAACTATATGTCAAATAAATATATTTTTTAATTAATCGGAAGTTATGAAAAAACTGATTTCTCTTTTTACTTTCGCTTGTCTGATGGCTATTGCATCACCGGTAAGCGCACAATTAAAATTCGGTATCAAAGCAGGTGCCAATTTTACGGATTTGAACATTGATGATTACAAAACAAATCGGGCGACCGGATGGTTTGTCGGGCCGACGGCCGAATTTCTGATACCTGTTGTGGGGATCGGGTTGGATGCATCGCTGCTTTATTCGCGGGTGAACAGTGAAGTGGGAATAAGTAGCTTGATTGACAAAAAATATAAACTGGATTATTTAAGCGTACCTGTTAATATCAAGTATAAACTCGGATTGCCGGTGATCAAACCGTTTATTTATGCCGGACCGGAGTTTAACTTGCGGGTGCATGATAACTTTTCAGATATATGGGATGACTTTGAAGATCTGACAGACCATAAATCATTCAAGTCACGTACTGCAGACATGCAGATGAATGTGGGCGGCGGTCTGGAGTTTTTCAATAAGCTGGAGGTGTTTGTGAACTATAACTTCGGTCTGACTAACTCTGTTAAGCATTTTGACTCTAAAGTGAGCATGTGGCGCGTAGGCGGTACGCTCTTCTTCTAAAAAATAGTTGCTTTGATATAAAGCCGGTTCAGTCTTCTAAAGGCAGAACCGGCTTTTTTTGTGACAATGATTATCTTTACATATGGATATTCACTTCTAAAGAAAATTCTGTGATACAATTTGCCGACGTTATTCTGCCTTTGCCTGTCAATCGATATTTCACGTACCGTATTCCCGTGGAGATGGTTGATTCAGTGCATACCGGCTCCCGGGTGATCGTACCTTTCGGCCGGAAGAAATTTTATACGGCTATTGTGGTGTCATTGCATATGCAGGCGCCCAAAGAGTATGAAACGAAAGATATATATGCGATTCTGGATGCGAATCCGATTTTGCGTCATCCTCAGATCAGACTCTGGGAGTGGATTGCCAACTATTATATGTGTAGTGTAGGAGAGGTTTATAAAGCTGCATTGCCTTCTGGATTAAAAATAGAAAGTGAAACGCTGATTGCCGCAAATGATGATTTTGAAGAGGATCCTGAAAATCGGCTCAAAGAGCGCGAACAGCGGATTCTGGACATCCTGGCGGTAAAAGAAAGGATGTCTGTAGCTGAACTCGAGAAAGAAAGCGGAGTCAAAAACCTGCTTCCCGTCATCAAATCGCTGCTCGATAAAGAAGCCGTCTTTATTTCGGAAGAATTAAAAAAATCGTATCGGCCCAAGCAGGAGAGCTTTGTGCGTCTTTTGGTTGGCCGTGACGAGCAAGATCGCCTGCGTACGTTGTTCGATGAGCTTTCGCGCTCAAAAAAACAACTGGCGCTGCTCATGAAATTCATGGAATTGTCTCACTTCATGCAACGTGGCGACCTGCTCGAAATATCAAAAAAAGAGCTGCTCGAAAAAGCAGATGTCACTCCTGCCATTCTCAACGGCTTAGTCGGAAAAGGAGTGATGGAAATATATAAAAAAGAGATTTCCCGCATTGATCGTACTCCGGTAGGTACACAACCCGTCTACCCGCTTAATGAACATCAACA
>JAVWBH010000200.1:0-5662 GCA_036649595.1 Bacteroidales bacterium | reverse complement strand
TGTATCGATCGAAACCGGTTACCCGGACCGAACCGTATTACTATATATCATAGGTGATAATTCTTTGTCAAAATACGCTAACAGGAACATTGATTCCATTATGTCGGGGATGTCAAGGGTAAATACCACCATGCAAATGTTGATTTATGAGGATACGAATGCCTCCGACCCTTGTTTGTGGAAGATTGAGAAAGATGCTGCCGGCAAAGTAATAAAAACGGCTGTCAGAGCTTATAAGGAGCAAGACTCAGCCAATCCGGTAGTCATGCAGATGATTATATCGGATGTGTTCACTTCTTTTCCTGCAAAAGAGAAAGGTTTGTTTCTTTGGTCGCACGGATCGGGATGGTTGCCTTCTCCGAATTTCCGCACAGAAGCTCCCCGCCAACGGTCGATAGGACCCGATAAAACAACCTACCTTGAAATATGGGATATCCGGGATGTCCTTTCCAAAACGAATATCCATTTTGATTTTGTTATTTTCGATGCCTGCCTGATGGCAACGGTAGAGGTTGCTTATGAACTGAAAGATGTTACAGACTATCTGATTGCTTCGCCTACCGAAGTAATGGGGATCGGTTTTCCTTATCAAACCATCATTCCGGTACTTGGACGCACGGAGTTAGATCTGCCGGGTCTCTGTGATGCATATATGTATTATTATAATGGTAATTCGCCCGGACGCGACGGTACGATTTCGCTGATCCAGACGGATAAGCTTGATGAGTTGGCTAAAACATATGGATCTATCCTAAAGACCTCTTCAATGGATTTGCTGTCTAATTACAGTATACAAGAAATGGGGCGCAGAATACCGTTTTCATCAACGGATTACCGTAATATCTTTTATGATATGGGTGATGTGGTAAATCATCTTTCAACTGATTTTGCACCCCAATTCCGTCAAAATATGGAAGGGTTGGTAGTTCATAAAGGTCATACTACCCGCTTTGATACTTTTGAGATTTATCGTTATAGCGGACTTACTGTCTTTGTGCCCGAGCTCAACGACAATGAGCTATATAACAAGGCTTACGAAAAACTGCAATGGTATGCGGCAACCCGTTAGAGATCTTTTTTCAGGACAATTTTTCCTGAATAGGATCTTGATACCACCTCTGTGAATTTCCGAAAATCTTCGTATTTCTCAACAGGATAAATTCCTTTTTTCAGAGAAAGCGTTTGAATAACGGAGATCTTTCTCTCTCCCGGAAGTATGATTGCCGAAAAAGAACCGAAATCGTTGTTTATACATTGGGGAGCGGGTGTCGACTCGATGTTGTATCCTTCCGGCAGGTGAATATGAATCGTATCGGAATCGGTGAATCCGGCAGATAGCGCTATCGGCTGCGTTCTCGGTTTACGGCTCGAAAATTCGGAAAGGGTGTTTCTGAAAATATTTGCCGGGATAAATAGCCGATTTCCGGTTTGGGTACCATATCCCAGTTCAGCCTCATATCTGACTTCGAAAGAAGGATCGGCACATTTGTTTTCTTTCATCGTAAGTTCCTGAATACGTACGCTCGGTAGTTTGATTTCACCGCGTACACGATCTCTCTGTTTCGCATCTTCTAATTTTATTAAATGACAGCGGTTTTCATATTGTGAATTCCAGCTTTTGCGCGAAACGACACCTTTTGCATTGCCGTCTGCCCCGAGGTATATATCCGCATAATAACACTCTTTGTGTAACGAATCTTTCTTTTGTGGCAGCCGGTAGATTTCACCTCCGTCGGGATGAATCAATAAGGCATCATGACCGGCAATCTGGTTGTGTATGTATCCGAACGGCTCCTCCGGATTGGTGCATTCCAGCCACAGCGTATCGCCCGGAAGCGGAACTTGTAATATGACATGGTTCATCTGGTTGGCACTGGCAAAGTCCGGAAGCAGGTGTGAGCGCGTAGTGCTGATCACGGTATAAACAGAGGGGATACCGGCCTCCGACAACAGCGCTTTTAAGTAATTACTTAACCCCTTACAATCGCTAAAGCCTGTTTTGAAGACATCCTGAGCCGGTGTGGGTTGTAAACCGCCGATTCCGAGCTGTATACTTACATAGCGCGTTGTTTTTCCCAGAAAGTCATATAAGGCATTTACTTTTTCCCGATCCGAACCGCATCCTGCGGTCAGCTCTTTTACCTTCCGTTTGGCTTCTTCTGATAAAATATCCCGGTTATTCAGTAATTCGGCCTGCCATTTTCCAAAATTATTCCAGTCGGAGATATTACCTGTTGTTCCTTCAAAAGAAAACTCCTCGGGCGTAAAATAAACATGCGGAATCATCGCTGTAAGAGACAACCCCATCGGTTCATGTTCGATCGCATTCAGGTTGCCGTAGGTAAACAGATAGCTTTTCCGATTCTTTTCTGTAGATTCAACAGGTTCTATGTTGCTGTTTAATGAACGGAAACGCAGATTTTCCTGAGCCGGAAGTGTTATTTGGTAAACAGCAGTATCTACTGCTTGATTATAGCTTGTTTGCGGTACAAAAACAGGATAAGATATTAATCCGTCTTTGTGTTTCAGCTCCCATTCGTACTTAATGGTATAAGGATAGCTCTGAATGTCGGGAGCATCCAGGTAATAGGTATAGTTGTCAGAAGCAAGTCCTTCAAAATATTCCGTGTGAATAAGGTCTGATTTCTTAAATTTTCTGATTAGTACCCCTTGTGCATTATAAAGCTCACCGGAAAATTGTTTTAGTTCCCGGAATTTATCACAATAGCAGATAAAGGCTGCCTCCTCTTTTCCTTCTTTATTCAGGATGGTGGTGATTGTGCTTCTTTTTTGAGTTGCGTTTGTACGCGACTGAACATCGAAATCTGTTTGGTCTATACGTACGATGGAGTTTGCATATTTTCTTTCGCCCGGATTAGGGGTGATATTTTCCGGAAGGGCGCCCTGTAGTGAAAACAAGGGAGTAAACAGTAGTGTTACTCCCATTATTTTGGTATTTATCATATTTGAGATTTTCGTAATACAATCATGTCCTTATTTCTTTCAGCCATTTTCCCGAAAAAAGTTTTTAGTTCGTTGTATTCATCGGCACCGAAAAAGATACGGTTGAGTTTGTAAATATAATTGACTTGAATCGTTTGTCCCTGGTTAACGATGTGATATACCAGTTCGCAGGATCCGTCGGCTGTTGTCAGTTTGGCAGAGGCGGGCAGCTCTTCTACCGAAAATCCATTGGGTATGGTAAATAAAACGGTTTGCCGGTAGGTGGTCAGATTCGAAAATTCAACCGGAAGCCGACGCTCCTCTTGCTTTAATATGTTTTTAGAAAGGTGAGTCAATACCATCGGATTAATGTATATCATCTGATTCGCGCTCATTTCAGGTTCTTTTTCAAAATCAAATTCTTCTTGTAGTCGGGTTCCTTCGGATTTGCGCGAATAGGTCTTGACATTTAATTGTAACTCTTTTTCCAGATCTTCCAAGTATTCAATGCTGTCTTTTGCCTTCTTGTATTTATTCTGATTGTTTAAATGCAGAATACCTGTCTTTGTCAGCCGACACATCCCGGTTATCTTATTTTCCTTATTGATGGTTGCCGCAATATGGCTGATAGCATGTGCTCTGGATATATGGCTGAGGTTTACCCATTTATCGGATATATTCGAAAGAGCCGTGGTATGAATGTATTTTATCTGCGGGGTATTGAATTTATTTGTAATATCCACTAGTCGTGCGCGGTCTGTACGAAGTACCGGCGGCAACTCATTGAACCATGGTTTTTCCATTGATCCGTCGAGATAATAAATAGAACTGTCTTTCGGGATCGCTACGATAAACGTATTTAAACAGGATACAGACGGAATAGCGAGCGGAATCATCCCTTTGTTCCGGCGGCTCATAACAGCAGGAAAGCTTGCAATTCTGGCATCTCTCAATGCGGCCATAAAAATAAAATTTATTTCCGCATTGGTACCGGTTTTGTTTTTTATAGCCGACTTTAAATTATCGGTTCCGATACGATAGTCATTATTCCAGTCCATATTCTTTTTCACTACATCGAATATGGCCTCTATTTTTTCTTCCATCGTTATTTCTTGAGTGGAAATAACTTTTACCTCCTCTTCAAACGGATTTTTTATGGTCAGGTTACGTCCGAATATAGCGTCTTTCAGGAGTAGTTCATCAATAGATTCCCAGGTTGCCCCGAATGGCTTATAAGAATATCCCGGAAAATGGGTGGCCTCTAATTCAAACGAGAGTTGAGATTTATAATCGTCGGGATACCATAAATAGGGTTCGTCATTTTTCAGGGCCGGCAAATCGTTTGCTATATAAGTACCGTAGAAGGCCTGACAAGAGTATGTTTCAGAGCGCGTTGTCTCGCCCGAAATCGTAAAGGTTGCTGTTGTTTTTTGATGATTCACTTCAATGGGATATCCTCCGCGGGTTTCGATATTAAAAATGTAATATTCCGGATAGATAAAGTCTAATTGACTGTATTTTACAGGTATATCTTGTTGGAATAACCAGTTTCGGGGTTTGTAGTCTGTTGACCGGACGATATATTTGTATTCGAAAACCGATCCTTCTTTCACGGCCGGTATTGAGAATTTCTTATGAGAAAGATGTTCACTTACTTTCTCTTCGAAAATGTATTTTTTATCGAGTTTGGTCTTGATCGTTTTTCCGTTTTCAAAGTTATATGTGGTAGCACTGATTCCGGTTATTGATTCGTCTGTAAAATAAGGAATCGTGATATTGGCATATTCTGATCCTGCCGGCTTCAATACTTTTACTTTTACCTCAACTTCATAATTCAGCTGAAATCCCTGCATATACACATACTCCATCTTACATTTGCGAAGCAGATAGATGGCATTTGCTGAGGTATCCGGCAGGTAAGATTGCAAGGTAAGTTCGTTGTTTGTTACTTTACCAAATTTTGTACTGAAGTCCTGTGCTATGCAGTAAGGTGATGAGCCAAAGAGTATACACAAGAACAGGAGAAGAATTGATTTTCTCATTTTGATGAATAATTTATAACCGGAGTAGCTAAACGCATTTTACTTCTGGTTAATTTATAATATTATTCAAAATTAAATATTAATTCAATTTAATCCTGCTTTATAGTTAAAAATATATTCATATTGATAAATTGGGTAAATAATGCCCAAGTGTGTAATATTTAAGAAAATTCGCTATACTCTCTTTTAAAACGCTTATATTCTGTTTGAAAACCTCTTATATTTTGTTTGAAAAACCGTCCGGATAGCCATTGCAAACTCCACTCAATATAAAAAGGCGTAAGGGGAAAGAGATTTCTGATGCCGGATTTTATTTGGCGGGTAAAAAAGATCACCTGATCTTTAGAGGGATTAAGCATATAGTTTAGTAAGTCTAAATAGAAAGAATTTTACATCAATAACACCTTGACGTTGAGTTCTGAAGGCTTTGATTTTTGCATTAAAACTCTCAGCAAAAGCATTTGTAGCACTATTATGAAAGAAATTTAATACTTCATCATAGTGCTCGTATATCGTATTTGCAATAACTCTTTCTACGGATTAAGATTAAAATCAGATGAAAAGGCATCCCGAAAATAATTTCCGGAGATGTTTTTTTGCACACCGTACGGAATCCTTCCATACACCGTACGGAGTTCTCTCGCGTGCCGTACGGAGTTCTTCCTTACACCGTACGG
>JAVWBH010000199.1:0-5681 GCA_036649595.1 Bacteroidales bacterium | reverse complement strand
CATCGAGCCGTACTTGTCTTTAAAAACACTCCAGATAGACTATTCTGTCAGGCCGGTGCGGGTATCCGATCTTTTGCTGTATCCGCGTATCGGAGTGCCCGAAAGAGCGAACACATTGACTCCTTCGCTGGTAGCAACCCAGAGGTTTTTCTCATTATCTTCATTTACTTCTCTTACACTGTTTGATAGCAGGCTGCCGGATTCGGCGGTATATTGCCGGTGATCCGATCCCCCCTGTTGCAGGGCGAACCGCATTAATCCGTGTCCGTCGCTGGATGCCCAGAGATTGCTGTCGGAGTCTTTAAAAAGAGAAATGATTTCTTTGAAATGAGGAGCAAATGATGTGAGCTGCCGCTCTTTGTTTAAAAAAAGAAGTCCCGAGTTGCGGGTACCCAGAAAGATGCCATTTTCATCCTCCAGAATAGCGGTGATTATGTCTTTTTCGGGTAATGTATAAAGCAGGCTGATGTGATTGTCTGCATATTCAAATAAAGAATCCTGATTACTGGTTAACAAGCGCCCCTTGCCTTGTTTTAAATTGTAAAAAGGTTGTGTGCTTAACTCTTTGCTGTTGCCATTTACGAGGTTATAACTCATCAGGTATCCGTGTAAGAGCATATACAGATTGTTCTCAGCGGGATTATATACCAGATGATGGATTAGCGAAGAAGAGTGCTTATACTTTTCACAGCTGACGGGGTGGATGGTTGTATTTATGCCATCGTAAGAAAATAGGCCCAGGTTTGTACTGATCCAAATAGTCCCGGTATTGTCCTGACAGATGGAATGGGCTCTGATATTTCCGATATCTCCTAAAGGTTTGACGGCTTCAAAGCAAGAGGCATTGAGGCGCGGAAACAACAGGCATAACAGAAAGACGGCAAGAATGTGATAAGAGCTTCTCATGTATAAAAGATATGAATTCGAAAAGATTTTGCATAAGTAATAATAAAAATCTGTTTTTACGAAATGAGTTACCCTGTTTTGCGAAATCGGACCCCCTGTTTTCCGCAAATATTTTACATATTCGTTCCGTCTTAATTTAATACGAAGTCGATTCTGGTTGTATATCAGGTGGACGAATGTTTAATCAATCATATTTTAAAGTGTAGTATATGTTATACCAATTGAAAACACAGGCGTTGATTTTCTGTTTTCTGATGATCTGCGCCGTAGTCAGCGCGAAAGAGGCTTATCAGCCGGAATTTTCTACAGCCGGATTTTATGCTTTGCCAAATACCGGCAGAGACGTTTATTCAATGAATTTAGGATGGCGGTTTCATAAGGGAGATGTACAGGGAAGCCCTTTTCTTTCGGAGTATGATGACTCCCGGTGGGGTGTCGTATCGTTACCTCACGGACTCGAATATTTGCCCGAGGAGGCCAGCGGATGTGTCAATTATCAGGGGATAGCCTGGTATCGCAAGCGTTTCATGCCGGCAGACAGCCTGAAAGGGAAAAAAATATTTCTTCATTTTGAAGGAATAATGGGTAAATCGGAAGTATGGATCAACGGGCGCCCTCTGACTACGCATGTAGGAGGATATTTGCCTGTAATCGGTGATCTGACCTCATTTATCCGGTTTGGAGAGGAAAATATCATTACGGTAAAAGCCGATAATAGTAATGACCCCTCTTACGCCCCCGGTAAACCGCAGGAAGTATTAGACTTTTCATATTTCGGCGGCATCTACCGCGATTGCTGGTTGGTTTGCCATAATCCGGTTTTTGTTACAAATGCCAATTATGAAGATGAAATAGCCGGAGGTGGCTTGTTTGTTTCCTTTGACCAGGTGAGTGAAGAGAATGCCGTTGTTCAACTTAAAACACATCTACGGAATCAATCGGATAAGAGCGGGCGCTTTACTGTTGTATATTCGTTGAAAGATGCCGACGGAAAGGTTGTGAAAGAGGTAAATCAGACGTTGTCGGTCGGGAAGGGGAAAGATGCTTATTCGCTTCGCCGGTTTGATGTTCCTTCTCCGAAACTATGGAGTCCGGATACCCCTTATCTCTATGATCTGTCTGTGTTTGTTGAAGATGCGCAAGGTAATCGGTTGGACGGCTTCAAACAGCGGATCGGCATACGCAGTATCGAATTCAAACAAAATGAAGGGCTATGGATCAATGGTAAGCCTTATGGCAAAATTATGGGAACAAACAGACACCAGGATTTTGCGGTATTGGGAAATGCACTTCCGAATTCGTTGCAGTGGCGGGATGCGAAAAAACTTCGCGATGCAGGTATGAAGGTGATCCGTACGCACTATGTTATTGATCCGGCATTTATGGATGCTTGTGATGAACTGGGTATTTTTGCTTTGGTTCCGACTCCGGGTTGGCAGTTTTGGAGTGACGCACCCTCTTTCTCCGCATCTGTTTATTCGGATATCCGTAACATGATCCGTATTCACCGAAATCATGCGTCTTTGTTTTTCCTTGAGCCGGTTTTGAATGAAACACATTATCCCGACTCTTTTGCCAAAAATGCAGCCGATATCTGTAAACAGGAATATCCTTATCCTTATTGTATCGCTTCTTGTGATGACGGTGCGGCAGGCGACCGGTATTTCTCGCTGTTGTTGCGTCCTACGGCAAATTTGAAACCAGGGAAGACTTATTTTACCCGCGAATGGGGTGATAATGTCGATGACTGGAATTCGCATAACTCGAATAGTCGTGTGGCAAGAAACTGGGGTGAAACGCCCATGTTGATTCAGGCACAGCATTATGCAGATAAATATAAAGGGGTTTATACCCAGGCGCCACAGGTTGTGGGGGGATGTTTCTGGCACTCATTCGACCATCAGCGCGGGTATCATCCGGATCCATTCTACGGAGGGTTTATGGATGCTTTTCGTCAACCGAAATATTCCTATTATTTGTTTATGGCACAGCGGGAACCCGAGAAATCGGACTTGAAGGCAGAAACCGGCCCGATGGTATTTATTGCGCATGAGATGACTCCTTTTTCGCCGAAAGATGTTACTGTATATTCAAACTGCGATGAAGTAAGGCTGACTTTTCTTAAAGACGGAAAGCCTTATACCCATGTCGTGCCTCGCGGGCAAACCGGTATGCCGTCGCCTGTGATTACATTTAAAGATGTATTCGATTTTATGGAGTGTAAAAAACTGAATCGTGCGAACCGGGCAGACGATGTGTTTTTGTATGCCGAAGGACTGATTGACGGTAAGGTTGTTGCCGTTGATAAGCGGCGTCCGTCTTTACGCCCGGATCATATCCGTTTGCGTGTCGATAATGAAAATGTAGATTTGGTTGCCGACGGATCAGATGTGGTTACTGTAATCGCGGAAGTTGTAGACCGCGACGGAGTCGTAAAGCGATTGAATAATTACAGTGTTGCGTTTGGGATAGAAGGTGAAGGCCGAATATTGGGCGATGCTCAGATTCAGGCTAATCCGCGACCGGTACGTTGGGGAAGTGCTCCGGTATTGATTCAGTCTACTCCCGTAGCCGGTAAGATAAAGCTGACTGCTTCGGTAATATTGCCCGGACAACACATGCCGGTTGCTGGCGAACTCGAATTCTTTAGTGTCGGCAATCCGAAAAAAGAAATTTATACCCCCTCCGAACTGAACGCTATTCCGGCAGCCGGGAGTGTGATACCGGTTGTTTCGGCAAATCAATCGGAGTTGGAAAGTGAGGTTGATTCATTGCGCAGAGAAATTAACCGTTTGAGAATAAAAGAGGTAGAGATGCAGCAAACACAGTTTGGTCAGGGGATAAACGATTGAGAACAGATCGTTTTTAAAAGCTGTTTTACTAATAACTTGTTTTAAGGATGTTGCCCCTTGGTGATACTATTCCGGGATAAACAGATAGCCCGTTTCGCCGATTATTTTAAGTTGAATGATAAAAAATAATATAAATTGAGAAGATTGATATTTGTGTGTATCTGCACATTGGCCGTTATCAATGCATTTGCATCTGATCTGCGTCTTTTTTATAAACAACCGGCTAGTAACTGGATGAATGAGGGCTTACCTATTGGTAACGGGTTTATGGGTGCAATGATTTACGGAGGGGTGGTCAGAGATGAAGTTCAGATTTCAGAGGAATCGATCTGGGCAGGAGGTCCGACCGCAACAGGAAGTTATAATTATGGCAATCAGCAGGGAAGTTGGCAGCATCTTCCTGCTGTGCGGGAATTGCTTGCTGAAGGGAAAATCAAAGAAGCTGAAAAGCTGGCGCAACGCCATTTTACGGGAAAGATCAATCCGGCTACGGATTCTGGCGAATTTGGTGATTACGGAGCACAACAGCCTTTCGGTTCTTTATTTATAACGCCGCTGATAGAAGATACTCTTTGTGTCGGGTATGTAAGGGAGTTGGATCTGCAGAGTGCGGTGGCGAGTGTATCTTATACACGTGTTGGAATTGCTTTCAGTCATGAATATATGGCCTCTTATCCCGAACGCCTTATCATCGCCCGTTATGAAAATAATTCGGAGCACGGTATTGATTATCAGGTTTCATTTGAATCGCCTCACCGGGGATTGAGGGAGAAATTAAAAGGCAATTTACTTAAAATACAAGGAGCACATACCGGAAATGGTTTGTTGATAGCCGGCGAGATCTTGTTTAAGACCGACGGACGCTTGCAAAAGCATAAAGAAGGATACATCATACGGAAAGCTCGTAAAATAGAAATTTATATTTCGGTAGCTACCAACTATAAAAATGAGTATCCTCATTATAGGGGAGGTGATTATGGCGCTGTAAACCACAAGGCTATTGGCAGTGCAACCTCTTCCTCTTATGAGCAGATAAAGTCGGATCATATTCGGGATTATCAATCGTTGTTTAACCGGGTGTCTTTTAGTCTCTGCGACTCATCGGGCCAGGCGGATGATATTCCTACAGATGAGCGGTTGTACCGCTATAGCAAGGGTGCATATGATCCCGGATTTGAATCCTTGTATTTCCAATATGGCCGTTATCTGCTGATCAGCAGTAGCCGGCCGGGAAGTATGCCTGCTCATTTGCAGGGGAAATGGAATAACAGCATGTCGCCTCCCTGGGCCTGTGATTACCATATGAATATTAATTTGCAAATGATTTATTGGCCGGCAGAGGTAACGAATCTGAGCGAATGTCATCAGCCGTTACTCGCGTATATACATGCTTTACGGCAGCCGGGCCGGATTACGGCGAAAGAATATTTCAATGCCCGCGGCTGGTGTGTGCATACAATGAACAATGCGTATGGTTTTACCGCGCCGGGATGGAATTTTAACTGGGGATACGCACCTAACAGCGCAGCCTGGTTATGTCAGCATGTTTGGAGTCATTTTTTGTATACGGATGACCAGACATATTTGAAAGAATTTGCTTATCCTCTCATGAAAGAGGTTGGCGAATTCTGGCTTGACTACCTAACCGAAGATCAAGATCATTTATTGGTGTCATCTCCGTCTTATTCTCCCGAGCATGGAGTGGTGTCGGCAGGAGCTACGATTGATCAGGAAATAGCATACGATCTGTTTACCAATCTACTTGAGGCACGCCCATATCTGTCGGGCGAAGATCTGTTTTTGGATTCGATAGCGGCCGCGCGCCGGCGGCTGGTACCCCTGCAAATCGGGAAGTACGGACAGCTGCAAGAATGGAAAGATGATCTGGATAATCCCGCCAATCAACACCGTCATGTGTCTCAT
>JAVWBH010000198.1:283-5707 GCA_036649595.1 Bacteroidales bacterium | reverse complement strand
CTCAGATAACCCTTATAATATGCCCGACTAAACAAAAAGAGATACCCTTTTGTTTTCATTCTTAAATAATCCTCTAAATTTGTATTAAACACGATTGTCTAAATTCAATATTATAATATAGTACAATGCAACTTCTCAACTTTATTACCTGGACAGCCAGTCCGGTTCTCTTTTCTTTGGGTCCAATTGAAATCAGATGGTATAGCCTCATGTTTATTATCGGTTTCTGGATCGGGTTTAAAATTGAAGAAAACATGTTCAAACGCGAAGGCATTCCGCCCGTATGGCTTGACAAACTATTCATGTTTGTTTTTATCGGCACAATCATAGGAGCACGCCTCGGACATGTATTCTTTTACGGATGGGAATACTATTCACAACATCCCGCTGAAATATTCAAGGTATGGGAAGGCGGATTAGCAAGTCACGGTGGCGCCATCGGCATCATTATCGCCATCTTCATCCTGGCCTACGGAGTTCTAAAAGTCAATCCTCTTTTCTTATTCGACCGCTTAGTTGTTCCGGTCGCTTTAGTCGGAGCCTTGATCCGTATGGGAAATCTTTTCAATCATGAAATCTACGGACACCCTACCACTCTGCCATGGGGATTTAAGTTCATAGAAAACCTGCATGCATGGAAAGCGGGCGCCCAACCTATATTTTCTCTCCCATCGCATCCTACCCAAATTTACGAAGCAACAATTTATCTAATCGTATTTGCCCTTCTAATGTGGATGTATTGGAAACGCGATGCCCAATTGCGCCAGGGATTAATATTCGGTGTATTTTTGATTGGTATTTTCGGGACACGTATATTTATCGAATTCCTCAAAAACAATCAGGAAGCATTCGAAGACACCATGCTTTTAAATATGGGGCAGATATTAAGCATCCCATTTGTGATTATCGGAATCTGGCTAATTATCCGTGCTTACCTCCGTCCGAAAGAAAAGCCGTTCAAAACAGATATGCGCCTTTCTAAACAAAAAGCCTAAGTACGGTATTGGCAAGTTTGCTTATGCCACCTGCGTTTATGGAGTCTGTGGTTAAGAGAAATCCACATGACACTTAACAAAACAACCATCTGCGGGTAAAAATACAATATACTCTTTCTTACAGAAATCCTGGTAATGCTTGCCAATATGGCTTGTGCTATCAGGATTTCTGCTAATCCGAACAATAACAACATCCAACGCCCGGCTATAACAAAAGGGATCCACCACAAACACATAAACAAGCCATAAACAAATCCCAGAAAATAATATTCTCCAAAAAACATCATCAACTCATGGCTCACATCGGCCACACAACGCTTCCAACTAATACAACCCAATAGCTTTACACGCCTGTCGCCAATACGCCAATCCACCGGAATAGATTCTCGCTTTAAATACAATGCGATTTCACGGGCGCCGTCTTTGCATTTTTTCGCCTCTTCAAAAGGTTGAAAAATACGATAAACCTCCCCTTCAAACAGCATAAACCGCCTACAAGCCAACGTAGCTCTCGGACGCGCCGACAAACGCATCCGCCGCAACAGATACAACGACAGATAAAGTTGATTCAAAATCGGGAAAGTAAGCCATTCGGCCCGGTTACGCACATCGTAAGATGGAAATATAGAAATAAGCCCCAACTTATGCGCCCGCATGTATGACACCAGGATTTCCAGAATCCCGCCTCTTAATTCCACATCCGGATCCATAAACAAGAGATAACTCCCTTTCGCCTGCTTACCCAGTATATTACTGATCTGATTATCCTCACGCCATCCTTTTTGCAAGTTTTTAATCTCCAGTATACGCACCCGCTTATCCGACAAAGCCGCCTTTTGAATATCACTCAACGACTTTTCCTGAGGATTATAAATACCAACCAGAATTTCCATATTCGGATAATGCACCCTACTTAGCAACTCCAGCATATGACGCATACGCGCACTCTCATTATCCCCGTTAATCAAAAGCGATATCAACGGCTCATCTTTAATCCGGCGCACAGTAGGCAAATAAGGTCTAAAAGAATAATTAATAATCGTCACCACTACGCGCAAAGCCAACATTCCCAATATCACAAACAATAAAATATCCATTCCTGCTTCATTATTTATTAATAAAACAAGAATGGATAATCATTTGTTGCCTACACCGTCTTACCGTGCCAACAATTCTTTCACCATTTCCACTTTTTCCTGATCCGGAATCCGCGCATCCAGCCAATGAATATGGAAACCCCTTCGCTCCATACCCCGAAACCAGGTCATTTGCCGTTTGGCAAACTGATGAATAGCAATTTCAAGTTGAGAATACATTTCATCATACGACAATGCCCCCGTCAGATAAAGTGTCATATATTTATATTCCAATCCATAATAGATCAAATCATCCGGTGCAATCCCCGAATCAAGCAATCCCTTTACCTCATCCAGCATCCCCTCTTCAAAACGCTTCTTTAAACGGGTCGATATTTTTTTCCGCCGCAATTCCCGGTCAATATCCACCCCGATCAACAAGCTTTGGATAGCAGGCAGCTTCGTTTCCTCCGGACTGCAGTGATTATAATATTCTTGTATTTCTATTTCCCGAATGGCTCGTTTCGCCGTATCAATATCCGTTGTATTATGCAACACCTTATATCCGCGTAAAATCTCAGCCAGTTCTGAAAGAGATTTCGCAGCGAGTCGCGCCCTCAACTCCGGGTTTTCAGGAACGCTTACCAATTTATATCCCCGCAATACCGATTCTACATACATACCGGTACCGCCGCATAAAACCGGCAACTTCCCTCGCTCTTTTATCTGAGAATACGCCTCCATGAAATCATGCTGAAACTCATATACATTATATTTATATCCGGCGTCGCGAATATCAATCAGATGGTAAGGTATTTTCTTCCCATTCAATTCATATTCCTCAATATCTTTACCCGTACCCAGATCCATCCCCCGATAGATCTGGCGCGAATCCGCACTGATAATCTCCGAATCCAACGCATAGGCCAGTGCTACAGCAAAAGATGTTTTCCCCGAAGCAGTGGGCCCAATAATCGTAACTAACTCATTCATTCTTACTCATCATTTTCATAACCGGAAATACGGTTGTCTTCAGCAGTTCGAACTCTTCTTCAAACGCCTCACCAAACACCCCTTTCCCGATATTATTATCAATCTCCTGTTCTGTCCATAATTTTCCTTTATGAAATATCTTATGAGCAAAACAAGACTCATCTTTTACTGTCATTATATAAAGAAACATCATCCGCCTCACATGTTCGCGCTCAAACAGATACCGCGAAAAAAAACGGGGATGAACCAAAGAGGAAAAACCGGCCATTTTCATCAGCTCACTTACCGCAGAAGGAAAATCCTGCATGAACCGTAAATCCTTAGCCAGCGGCGTATCATATTTTCCTTTATTATATATATGTAGCGCATCCCGCGGTTTTAAATAAAGCATCCCTTTATAAAAGAACAGAATCCTTACCTGCGGATGTAAATATTTTTCTTTAAACTGATAACTTACCGACCGGGCAATACGCCCGATAACCTGGGCATTCTCATCAATAATAGGCAACCAATCTTCATTTCTGAATTTTCTGTTCAATAAATACAAGCGGAAATAAGAAAATGAAAACAAGGCCAAAATCAACAAAAGGCGCAGTTGACCATACATAAAAGCATGGATCTCAGGCGAATGCATCTGCTTTAAAAAGATCAGATACACCAACACAATAACCAAGTAAAATATCAGAAAACGCTTTAACAGCCGCAGAAGGAAGAAATATTCATACAAATTCGCCTTTATAGAGAATTTCAAAAAGCGTTTTTGCATTCGGAAAAGCCTGCCGATAAAAGACCTTCTATCCAGTAAAATTTCAGACACCACCAAAAGCAACAAACTATCCGGCAGCAACCTCAGGTAGCGCGTCCAGGTAGGCGGAAACGGAATCAACGCAACAATACAACAGACCCCCAATACCCAGATGGTGATAAAAAGAAACAACGGGAAAACCTTCCGCCTTAGAAAAAAAGGTAAAAACCACAGACATCCCAATCCAAAAGCCAGAGAAATAAAAAGACATATCTTGTAATTTATAAAATTCACAAGAAAAGCATAAAGCAAAAATGGAAGCAATCCCCATGCGGGGTTGGCCATATAACTAATTCTCTCTTTCCCTTTCATGATCCTCTTCTTGTTGTTTTTTTCTTTATTACCCCGACTCTTTTTCTTTCACACATTCCCGCACTTTAAATCCCCCATTCAAGATTTTGTCTAAAAAAGCATTATTTTTTCACCTATAATAAAAACAAAAAAATAGGTTAAATTGTTCTCAGAAAAGATGTTTTTCTGCATGATAAGAGGATCTCACCAACGGACCGCTCTCCACTTTACGAAACCCTATTTGGAATCCCTCTAATCTATACTCATTAAACTTTTCAGGTGTTATATATTCTTTTACCGGATAATGCTCCTTTGTCGGCTGCAGATATTGCCCTAAGGTTAATACCTCGCAACCCACATCCGCCAAATCATGCATCGCCTGCAAAACCTCCTCCTCCGTTTCACCTAAACCGAGCATCAATCCCGATTTTGCTATTTTCCGATTCCGGGCAATACGCCCGATCACCTGCAAACTGGTACAATAAGAAGCTACACTCCGAACTTCCGGCGTCAAGCGGCAAACTGTTTCCAGATTATGAGCTACCACATCTACCTCAGTTGCCGTAATCCGGTCAACACAGTTCAGTTCGCCTCTAAAATCCGGAATAAGCGCTTCGATCGTTACACCCGGATTTTTTCGTTTTATTTTATCAATCACATCCACCCAATGAGAAACCCCATAATCGGGCAAGTCATCTCTGTCGACCGAAGTCAATACGACATGCTTTAATCCCATTTTCTCAACCAGGCGTGCAAGCCTGTCCCCTTCCCGTTCATCTAGCGGAAGAGGGCGCCCTGTCTTTGTATTACAAAATTTACAAGAGCGCGTACAGATATCCCCTGCAATCATAAAAGTTGCGGTCCCCCGGCTCCAACACTCCCCTTGATTAGGACATTTCCCACTACTGCAAATCGTATGCACGCCGTAATGCTCCAATAAAGCAGAGGTTTTGCCGAAAACCTCAGTATCTCCCAAACGGATTTTCAACCAGTCGGGCTTAGGTAAGTGATTTTTCATGGTATTTAGAATTAGAATATAAAATCTTACAGGTTGGCCTTCAAATAATCGGCCATTTTCCGGTACAAATGCAAACTTGTGTTACCGCCCTCAATAAAATGATTCCGGTTAGTATACACATGCATATCAAACGGAATATCATTCTGCACCAGAGCTTCTGTAAATTCATATGTATTTTGCGGATGCACGTTATCGTCTGCGCCCCCTGTAATAATAAGCAATTTTCCTTTCAAGGCGGCAGCCCGC
>JAVWBH010000198.1:0-273 GCA_036649595.1 Bacteroidales bacterium | reverse complement strand
CTCCTTTTGAGTTCGCATATAACGCTCTGTGTAATCAGAATCATAAAATTTCCAATCCGTTACAGGAGCTACCGCAATACCCACTTTAAAAACATCTCCGCCGGTAAGAGCCATCAACGTATTATATCCCCCGAAACTCCATCCCCAGATAGCCATCCGAGCTGGGTCAACAAATGGTAATCCGCCCAGATAACGGGCTGCCGCTATTTGGTCTGCAGATTCCTTAACACCCAACTGGCGATACGTTTGACGTTCAAACTGTGCTCCGCGCGC
>JAVWBH010000197.1:0-5743 GCA_036649595.1 Bacteroidales bacterium | reverse complement strand
CGTTGACTGGTTGGCTGAAGAGTTCCAGAAAAATGAAGGCGTAGACTTACGTAAAGACCCAATGGCGTTGCAACGTTTGAAAGAAGCTGCTGAAAAAGCAAAAATCGAGCTTTCTTCTACTACATCAACAGAGATCAATCTGCCATATATCATGCCGGTAAACGGTATTCCAAAACACCTTGTTGTTTCTCTTACACGTGCTAAATTCGAACAGTTGGCTGACAAATTGATCAAAGCTACTATCGAACCATGTCGTAAGGCATTGAAAAACGCCGGTTTATCAGCTTCTCAGATCGACGAAGTTATTCTGGTAGGTGGATCAACACGTATTCCTGCTGTTCAGGCTGAAGTTGAGAAATTCTTCGGAAAAGCTCCTTCTAAGAATGTAAATCCGGATGAAGTGGTTGCTCTTGGTGCTGCTATCCAGGGTGCCGTATTGAGCGGAGATGTAAAAGACGTATTGTTGCTTGACGTAACTCCTCTTTCTTTGGGTATTGAAACTTTCGGAGGCGTAATGACAACTTTGATTACATCTAACACAACAATCCCGACCCGCAAATCTGAAACATTCTCTACCGCTGCAGATAACCAGCCTTCAGTAGAGATCCACGTTCTTCAGGGCGAGCGTCCGATGGCGAAAGATAACAAAACAATCGGTCGTTTCCACTTAGACGGAATTCCTGCCGCTCAGCGTGGTGTACCTCAGATTGAAGTTACATTTGATATCGATGCGAACGGTATTCTTCATGTATCAGCAAAAGATAAAGGAACAGGCAAAGAACAGAGCATTCGTATCGAGGCTTCAAGTGGTTTGACTGAAACTGAAATCAAACGTATGAAAGATGAAGCTGCTGCAAACGCTGAATCAGACAGAAAAGAAAAAGAAAAGATTGACAAACTAAATCAGGCAGACAGCATGATCTTCCAGACCGAAAAACAGCTTGCTGAAATTGGTGATAAGATCCCTGCCGATAAGAAATCTGCAATCGAATCTGCTCTCAACAAACTGAAAGATGCTCATAAAGCTCAGGATTTGGATGCCGTTGATGCTGCTTCTGCCGAATTGAATACAGTTCTACAGTCTGCTGCTCAGGATATCTATGGTGCTCAGCAAGGAGCTCAGGCTGGCCCTCAACCGGGTGCTGCTCACGAAGAAAACAATGACGGCGGTGTAACTGATGTTGACTTCGAAGAAGTGAAATAATCAAGTTCGCTCTAAGTATATAAAAAACAGAAAGCTGTTTCCGGGAAATCGGAAACAGCTTTTTTTTTAATGCGAAATTTCGCATTTCCTCCGGCCTGCATCCGAAACCTTATTTCATTTACATTATCTGTAATCAATCTTCTATAATAACTAAAAATGCTGTTTAATAGGATTTTAGTTAGTTTTTTCCAAAATCGAATAAACAAAAGCAAATTTAGAGATGTTATAATATTTTCATGATATTGTACAATCTAAACCAAGAGAAGTGATGAGGACTAATATTTTCCTATTCTTATTGTTATTATTTTTTTCCTGCACCCCGAATTATAATTATCGGATAGAGGGTACGGTAAAGGATAATTCTTTAGATGGGATGTTTATTTATTTACAGGAGATACGAGACAACAGATTAGTAACAATAGATAGTTCATTGGTAAAAAATGCCCATTTCATATTTAAGGGCTCTCAGGAATCTCCGGTTATCCGTGAGTTGAGTTTTCGCCACCATAAGCAAGACGGATTATCTTCGCTGGTATTCATTCTACAGCCCGGCGAAATGAAAGCATATATTGACTCGGTCTCTTATGTAACAGGCACCGAACAAAACAACCGGCTTCATCAATATTTTGAAAAACTCCACTATTATCAAACACGCATCAGCGGTTTAATTACCCAATATCAGATTGTAACTCTTTCCAACGAACTGACAGACTCTTTGCAGATAGCTTTTCAAGGATGGTATGACTCAATACACGATGATCTGACACAATTATCTTATGATTTTATTCTGGAAAATAATAATTCCGTAGCCGGAGGTTTGGTCTTCCTGCAATCGTATCCTTATTTAAGCGTTAATCAGATCGAGACGGTTCTAAACACGGCCGGTCCCGACTTCCGGTCTATCCACGGGGTAGATATCGTAGAAGAACAAATCAAGCGTGAAAAGAAAGTTGCCTTAGGCAATCTGTATATTGATTTCTCTATGAGCGATCAAGAAGGGAATACGGTTACCCTCGACTCTCTGGTGGGACACGATAAATGGGTATTACTCGATTTTTGGGCCTCCTGGTGTCTGCCCTGTGACAAGGAGATCCCTTTCCTGAAAGAAATATATGCGGAATTCAAGCCCAAAGGACTCGAAATCGTAAGTGTTTCGCTCGATTCCGACCATGACAGCTGGTTGCAGGCAATTAAGAAATATAAGATGCCCTGGCTTCAGCTTTCTGATCTGAAAGGATGGGAATGTGAAGCCGCGTTGATCTATGGAATTCATGCTGTGCCTTATACTATCCTGATTGATCCGGATGGCCGCATCGTAGCCAAAGGGATCCGCCATCAGGCCTTACAGAAAGAATTGAAAAAAATATTCCTCTGACAGAACGCCTAAGAGACGAATCTTCATTTTTTATTGAAAATAATTCCTTTTATGAGAGGTCGGAAATACAAAATCCTTAATTTCGACCGATTATTGACTTCTACCTATGAAACAGATTTTACGAATACTGGGGTTGTTGTTTTGTTGCGCCAACCTCTCTTTTGCCGCAGTTACAGATTGGCATAAATATGCCTATGACACCTATGCCGCGCGCAATTTTACCGGTTGGCCGCAGATGATTAATACATTGCAAAAAACCGCTTTTTCTCCCGCCGGAACCACCGATTCACGGCTGTTCGTGATGACCTGTTACTACGGGTATATCGGGCATTTGCTCGATATCAAACAGAAAGAGCAAGCTTCCGAATGGAATAAGCAGGCCAATAGTATTTTTAAAGATTTAAAAGACCAACTGCCCGATGATCCCAGGGTACTGGCCCTGCAGTCGATGTTTATAGCCTATGACATCGCCATTAGCCCCGTAAAAGCTCCTTTTCAGGTAGGAGGAATGATGAGTACCGCCCGAAAAGCGCTGAAAGAGGGGCCGGACGAGTTATTGGCAAATCTGGCCAATGCGAATATTCTGTTCTATTTTCCCGAAGCTCTGGGCGGCGATAAGCAAAAAGCAATTACATATTACCGTAAGGTATACGATTTTTTTAAGGCGCACCCGGCTGTTGCCGCAACAGACTGGATGTACCTCAACGTTATGTCAACGCTGGCGGTGGCCAATGAGGCGGTAGGCAATAATAAACAGGCCATGTTCTGGATAAACGAAGCATTGCAGGTACGCCCTGATTTTGTTTATGTCAAGACCATCTTATTGCCCCGCATCAAACAAAAACTATCCTGACACAGGAATCCTGATTTTATATAGAATTCAACTCACATGATGAAATTATCTTTTCGGCCTTACCCGCTGCAACTGCAACATGTTTTTACCGTAGCCGGCCACTCCCGAACGCTTACCCCCGACGTACAGGTCCGCATCGACTATCAGGGATATACAGGATATGGCGAAGCTTCGATGCCACCCTATCTGGGTGAAACCGTCGAATCGGTGATCTCTTTCCTGCAGAAAGTAGATTTGAGCCGTTTTAACGATCCTTTTTGCCTCGAAGATATTCTGAGCTACATTGATGCGCTCGCTCCCGGCAATACCGCGGCAAAAGCATCTGTTGATATTGCACTACACGATTTGGTAGGCAAACTGATAGGCGAACCCTGGCATCGTATTTGGGGACTGGATAAAACCAAAGCCCCTTCAACTACCTATACCATTGGGATCGATACCCCCGAAATGGTACAAGAAAAGACGCGCGAGGTAGCCGGTCGTTTTAATTTTATGATTGTAAAAGTAGGAGTTCCCGGCGATCGCGAATTGATTCGCTCCATTCGGAATGTTTCCGGATTGCCCATTACGGTCGATGCCAATCAGGGATGGACAGACAAATATCAGGCCCTCGATATGATTCACTGGCTTCATGAGCAGGGCGTCGTAATGGTAGAACAGCCGATGCCCAAAACACAGCTCGACGACATTGCCTGGGTTACCCAACACAGCCCGCTCCCTACCTTTGCCGACGAGTCATTGCAAAGACTCGGCGATATAAAACACCTGCAAGGCGCATTTACGGGAATCAACATTAAACTCATGAAATGTACCGGGATGCGGGAGGCGCATAAAATGGTTACGCTTGCCCGGGCTTTGGATATGCGTGTGATGATCGGATGTATGACAGAAACCTCCTGTGCTGTTTCGGCAGCCGCACAACTGGCTCCAATGGCCGATTTTGCCGACCTGGATGGTAATCTGCTCATTTCTAACGACTGTTTTGAAGGGATGAAAATCATCGACGGGAAGATAACGCTGAATGATTTGCCCGGAATAGGACTTGTTTTGTAATATATTCTACATATTTTCTTAAAATACATGTAATTCGGTTGTCGCCGTTTTGTAATCCGGTTCAAGCATCTTTGCAGTGTAATTATTATTCAACGATTTATGCAAAGGTGTTTTAACCGGATTATTATTTTAGTCTTTCTTCTTATCTCTTTTGCGGCGTATGCGGTAGCCCAAACGAATGCAACCGGAATTATATCCGGAATGATTACCGACCAAAAATTAAAAGAACCGCTGACCGGGGCTACGATCCAGATTGAGGGCACTTCTCTCGGGACCATCGCCGACCTCGACGGGCTGTTTGAACTACCCAATCTCTCGCCTGGCCATTACAAACTGGTGGTCAAATACATCTCTTATAAAACAGTGATTCTCGAAGACGTAGTAGTTGAATCAGGCAAGAAAACAGTACTTCAGGTAGAGATGACCGACGAAAGCCAGTCATTGCAGGGAGTGGTGGTGATGGCGCTGATGAAGCAAAATACAGATGTCGCTCTGCTGAGTACCGTAAAGAAAAGTATTCTGGTGCAAACCGGGGTATCCGCACAGCAGATTACCAAAAATCAGGATTCAGATGCCTCCGGTGTTATCCGGCGTATACCCGGTATTTCCATTATTGATAATAAGTTTGTGATGGTTCGCGGTCTTTCGCAACGTTATAATAATGTATGGATTAACAACAGCGGTGTACCCAGCTCTGAGGCAGACAGCCGCGCCTTTTCGTTCGATATTATTCCAGCTTCGCAGCTTGATAATATGATGGTGGTCAAATCGCCTGCTCCCGAGTTGCCTTCCGATTTCTCTGGCGGATTTATTCGGATCCAGACAAAAGACGTACCCGAGAAAAATGACTTTTCCGTTTCTGTCGGAACCACCGTCAACGACCGTACCCATTTTCAGGATTCTTACCGTAACGCAGGCTCTGCAACCGATCTGCTCGGATTCGACAATGGTAAGCGCAGTAGCTCTGTAACCCTCAATACCAACGATCGCTTAAACAATAATTCGGCCGGCGAGGTAAACCGGTATACACGCAACGGATTCAATAATAACTGGGCAATTTCACGCTATCGCCCGATAGCCGATCTGAAACTGGGAATGAATCTCAACCGTTATCGCACCTTCGATTCCGGACAGACGTTTGCGTTGTTGGCAGCCCTGAACTATGCCAACGGAAGCAAAACCTATGCCGATATGGAAAATTCCCGCTACGGTATCTATAACATTCAGCATGACCGCCCTGAATACCTGTATCAATATA
>JAVWBH010000196.1:0-5746 GCA_036649595.1 Bacteroidales bacterium | reverse complement strand
AGTCACTAAATAAAATATTGTGTGTCTGCGACATATACAATCGCGGATACGAAGCGCCGGGATTATTAGGTGTCCAGCGGTCAAGATGCTCTACCTTCGGAATAGAATATTCATTGATGAAACAGTGGCGTGCTTCACTTGACAAATAACCGTCAACCTTGCCTACTCCCTGCCAGTACATATTGAAGTCGAAGCCTTTATAAGAGGCAGCTGCCCGGAATGAGTACGTATAATGAGGTGCAGGATCGCCAAATACGACTTTGTCTTTTTCGTCGATCACTCCGTCCGGAACACCGTCGGGACCACTGATATCACGATATTTAATATCGCCGGGCTGCACTAATGATTTTACGTCGGCCGGTGTGGCAAAAAGAGGTTTTTGATAGACGCCTGATTCATTCACAGATTCAAAGTCGGCAATCTGAGCCAGTCCGTCATTCAGAAATCCATAATATGCATTAATCGGGTCGCCTTCTCTACGCAGACTATTGCCTAATGAGGCCGCACTACGACCTAAATCCGTAATCTTATTGCGAGAGTCAGAAATATTAAAGTTCAAATTATAATTAACTTCACCCACAACATCCCGCCATCCGAGATCAAGTTCCCATCCTTTATTTTCAATCTCTCCCATATTTTCGAAAGGAAGATTGGCTGATCCGGTAATACCTACCAATGTGGGATAGACAGGCTGAACCAAAGCATCTTTATTCTTTTTGTTAAACCAATCGAAAGATGCGGTTAAACGGTTTCTGAAAAACTGGAAATCAACCCCAAAATTGAGCATCTCAATTGTTTCCCACTTTATCCGTTGGTTACCAAGTTTATTCTGCACAAATGCAACATTATTACGGTCACCGATGGGATAAGATTTTTCTTCACGCTCGATCGGAGTCAGATACGGATAATAATTACTCGAGATATTCTGATTTCCTAATTGCCCCCAGGAAGCTCTGAACTTACCGGCATCCAGGTATTCGGATGCAAACTGCATGAATTTTTCTCTCGAGAAATTCCATCCCGCCGAAAAAGACGGGAAATATCCCCAACGGTTTTTACGTGCAAACCGGGATGAACCATCAATACGAAGGTTCGCTTCTAACAGATACTTTTCATCAAAAGCGTAATTGACACGGCCAAAATAAGATTGCAGTGCCCAGCCGTATTTTGTACCTGAGTTTTGAATATCTTCTGTACCCACGTCAATAACCGTCATGCCGTCAAGCAGGATATTTTTTCGCGAAGCACTTAATTCTCCGATATCTTCCCAATCCTGCGAATATCCCAATAAGAGGTGGATATCATTTTTCTGAATGGTCTTATCGTATTTCAGGGTTGCCTGCAAAGACTGCGTAAGGGCGTCGCGGTCTGCCCGGTAAGTATAGTTTCTGGCAGTTTCATTTTCTGCAGCCGGTACACCGCCTACATAATACTGAAGCATAGCCGGGTTATACTCGTCGATATTCCGGAAATAATAATTTGCAGCATACTGCCCGTTCAGTGTCAGGCCGTCAATAATCCGTAAACTCGCATTAACAATCCCATTAAAGGCTCTCGACTTGCGGTTTTCGCGTCCTGCGTTCAGGGCGATATCGACCGGATTGCGGACAGCTCCTTTTGAATAGTAAGGAGAATCATACCAAGAGCCGTCTTCTGCCTGGTCTTGCCATTTAACCGGCAATAATGGCGACATACGCTGTGCCAGACGAAATACTCCGGTAGTACCGCTAAATCCGTTTTCTCTTTTATAAAAATCGACGACACTCATGTTCCCGGTCAGTTTCAGCCGGTCAAAAACTTCGGTATTTACACTCATACGCGCATTATGACGGCGCGAAGCATAAGCATCCCCGATAATCAGACCATCCTGGTCCAGATAACCATATGACACAAAATAACCGCTCTTTTCATTTCCGCCGCTCACACTTACATTATGCCCGGTTTGAAAAGCACTCTTTTTATAAACCTCATCAATCCAGTTAGTATTTGAATATTCATTGGGGTAATTTCCGGAATCATATTTATCAAATGCGTCCTGATCATAAGGCTTGGAAAATCCCGCCGCAGACATGGCCTCATTATACAGGGTCATGTAGTCGCGTCCGTTGACCAACTCCGGCAACGCTGTAGGTGATTGCCATCCGACATATCCGGAATAACGTAATTTGGGCGTTTGATTTGCTTTACCCGACTTTGTAGTAACCAGGATTACACCATTGGCAGCGCGGGATCCATAAATGGCAGACGACGATGCATCTTTCAAAACAGAAACGCTCTCAATGTCGTCGGGATTCAATAAGTTAATATCGCCGCCCGCTACTCCGTCAATCAAAACCAATGGAGCCGTACTACTATTAATCGTATTTACACCCCTGATTTTAATATCGGCTCCTCCGCCCGGCTGTCCGGAAGCCTGCGTGATAGTTACACCGGGTAATAATCCCTGCAAACCGGAGGTAACACTGGTTATGGGACGACTCTCCAACTGGTCGCCTTTTACCATCGATACGGATCCGGTCAGGTTTACTTTCTTCTGAGTCCCGTATCCTACGACAACTACATCATTCAGCAATGTGGAATTTTCAATCATCCTTACCGTTTTTTCTCTTTTACCATCAACAGTAACCTGGATATCCTTATATCCCACAAAAGAGAAAAGCAGTGTCGATCCTAATTCGGTCTTAAGAGAATAGTCGCCATCGAGACTTGTAACAGTTCCATTTGTGGATCCCTGAACGGTTACATTTACACCGATCATCGGCTCGCCGGTAGCCTGGTCGAAAACCTTACCGGTCACAACCATTATTTTCCCTTTTTCTTTAACATCCTGCTTAATGGATTTATCAAACAGAAAAACCTTATTGTCCGAAATGCGGAAATCAATATTTGTTCCTTTTACCAGATTGGTCATCACCTCTTGCAAGGTCGCATTGGATGCTGCTACGTTTACCGGAACATTCGTGTTGACAAATTCTTTACTGTAGGCTACATTTACTTTGGCCTCCTTACAAATTTGCTCCAGGGCCTGTTTCAAGGCTACATTTTTCAGGTTCAACGTAATGCGTTGATTTTGGGCTAAAAGGACGCCCGAAGATAAAAATAGTCCAACACACAAACAGGATGCCTTTTTGACGGCCTTTCCTGTTGGAATTTCAAACTGTGTTTTTCTCATAATGGATTGTATTAGTTGCAATATCTCTGAGTGTGAATTTGCTTTTGATTTAGGTTACCCTGCATTAATGATTTCCGTGTACCAGATATTTACGCTTACCTAACTGAATATAGTCGATCGGCGTAATTGCTTTCATTCCGGAAAGGATCTCTTCTACTGTTTCATCATGACTGGTAAACGTGTAGGTATAACCGGCCAGATCTTCATCCATCACTTCAAAATCAACATTATACCGCCGTTCGAGTATTTTTAGTATTTCGGGAAGAGGTGTATTGTTAAATTGTAGCTGATTTGTTTTCCATGCGGACGAATTTTGGTATTGTGATTGGCGTTCGATACGACAACTCCCGTCATCTTTTGAATAAACGGCGGTTTCGCCTGGTATCAGTGTGTATTTCGTTTTCTTTTTTAAACCGGCCGACAAGCTGATCTTCCCTTCTTCGAGAGTAGAGGTTATGAGATTATCGTTTTCATATGCTGTTACATTAAATGTTGTTCCCAATACTTTAATTTCAACATCACCGGCATGCACTAAAAAGGGATGATCCGGATCACTCTCGATCTCAAAAAACGCTTCGCCGGAAAGATTCACGAACCGGACGCCAGACGCGAAATTATCCGGATAAGAAAGACGGGTATCAGAATTAAGCCAGACGCGGCTACCATCCGGTAACACCACCACCATCTTATCACCACGACCCGCATAGATCTCTTTCAATCCGGTTCCGCCCGGCTCTTTTAAAAACAGAAGCCAGCCCGTTACATTCAGAATAAACAAAGGGATCAAAATAGCCGCTATTGTCCTCCATGAATTGACAAATCGATTTTCTGGTTTTATCTTACGGGATATATTTCTAAAAATTGCGTCCCGCCTATCCGACGGCAAGAAATAGATCTCCCCGCCATCTGATTTATCCCCACTTAATATCTTTTCGATATCCCTGTCGAGCTTCTCTTCGAGCTGACCGGGTAAACCGCCCATAAGATCGTTATTCATTTAAGTCTGTTTTATAGTAATACACAAGGTTTATAGAAAAGTATTATACGAAATCTGATTTTTTTTAAAAAAAAAGAAACAATGGTCCGTTTCCCGAAATCAATGGCTCGTATCGGGAAAAATCAGATTAAACTAAAATGGTAAAAAGTGGAATCAATCAAATGGGAGATGCATCAGAATCCAAAAATAGACACTGGTATGGAGAGCCCCTTTGATTTCTTTTAGGGATTGGCTGTATTGGACCTTAATTGTATTAACAGAAACAGAAAGTTGGTCGGCAATTTCCTGATTAGAATAGCGACCACTTAATTTTAATTCAAAAACTTTCCGTTTCTGAGGAGAAAGTTGCCCGATCGCTTTCCGAACCAGCAAAAGTTGCTCTTCCGTAAGTTCATCTTCTTCGTCCGTCGGTTTATACGGGATAGCGGATTCTAGTCCGGGTTGCTCATCGATAGAAAAAACATCTTTTCGATCACGTAGGACATTCAGTAATTTATTCTTGAGGATAGTAAATAGATAACGGTTAAACGGACGCGCGGGATCAATATTTTCCCGCATTTCCCAAATCTGGCAGAATAGGTCCTGCAGCATATCCTCGGCCTGTTCTGACGACCCGAGGTATTTATAAGAAAGCGAATAAACATCTTGACAATATTTATAATAAAGAAGAGAAAATGCTTTTTGGCTTCCTTCTTTTAGACTGGATAGGATTTCCGGCTCACTTATCATCTTATCTGTGTTTTCATGGTCAAAAGTAAAGATAAAATTTATTAATTATATTTCTATCAGATGACAAGATTTTAATAGGGGAAGTAACCTTGTTCTCAAACAAAAAAAGCAGCGACCAATGAATATACGATTCATCAGTCGCTGCTTTTTTATTTTAGAATCCGGATCTCTGTCGTTATTCAGTCAGCCCTCTTCCTACTTCCCATTTCGTGATTTCCACCAAGTCGATGGTGAAAACTAGCGCTGAGTAAGGCGGAATTTTCGGAAGGCTTCCGTTGATGCCGTAGGCTAATTGCCAAGGGATGATCACCTCCCATTTGGCACCTTCGGGCATTTGCTGTAAAACCGTTTTCCAACCGTTGATCAGGCCGGCATCGCTGATCTTAAACAAGCTTCCGGTTTGCTGATCAAACGGATTTTGCGTATTAAACAGATGACCTGAATAATCCACTTTTACCGTGCTGGTATAGAAGGGGATGCGGCCGCCCTCTTTTCCGGGAGTTATTTCGTGATAAAGCACCTTATATTCAGGATATGGCAGCGAGGCGATCTCCTTATAATACGGTTCTTTTGTTTCAGGGTCGATCGAGTCTTTCTTATGATTGAAAAAAGCCTCGTTTTCCACTCTCCACGCCTCGTAGTCAACATAGTCGTTATCATCTTTCAGACAAGAGGTCATCGATAAGACTCCGGTCAGGAGAAACAGGAAATAATAAATTTTCTTCATATATAAATCATTAATAATCTATTGACAGGAGCTTAAAATTCAACTTTAGGGGCAGAAGAAGCTCCTGCTTCCGCTTCAAAATACGGTTTTTTATCGAAACCGCCCATTCCGGCAATGATAA
>JAVWBH010000195.1:0-5768 GCA_036649595.1 Bacteroidales bacterium | reverse complement strand
TAAAAACCTAATTAATCAGAATGACGATGACAGAAAAAACACGATATTCAGATGCTGAACTAGAGGAATTCAAAGCAATTATCACAGAAAAGCTTGAAAAAGCTTATCATGATTATGAATTGTTGAAATCTGCAGTAATGAATACAGATGGGAATGATGATTCAGATACGGCCCCGACTTTTAAAGTATTGGAAGAGGGTGCCGCAACCTTGTCAAAAGAAGAGGCGGGGCAATTGGCGCAGCGTCAGATGAAGTTTATTCAACATTTACGGGCCGCAATGGTTCGCATCGAGAATAAGACTTATGGGATTTGCCGTGAAACAGGAAAACTTATTCCAAAAGAGCGTTTGAAAGCGGTTCCACACGCAACATTATCGATTGATGCGAAACAAGGCAAGAAGTAATTTCTTCCAGAAATAAGTCTAAAGATTCGACATTTTTTTAAATTTGCATTTCGCAGTTTAAAGATGTCGAATCTTTTTTATTCATGCGGGATTCACATGTAAATATGCATACATAAATATGGGTAAATTAAAATTATCGAAAGGGCAGTTAGCTCTACTACTTGTTTTTTTAGTATTAATAGTTGATCAGGCATCTAAGATCTGGGTGAAAACACACATGACGATGCATGAAAGTATAGAAATAACCCCTTGGTTTTTTATCTACTTTACAGAAAACAACGGAATGGCATATGGGATAGAATTATTCAGTAAGTTATTCCTGACACTTTTTCGTATCGCAGCAGTGACCGCTTTCAGTATTTATCTTTATAAATGTATCAGAAAGCATTATTCTACCGGCTTCATTCTGTGCATAGCCCTAATTATTGCCGGAGCGACCGGAAATATTATTGATTCCGTATTTTACGGACAGATCTTCTCGAATAGTTACGGACAGCTGGCTACCATGTTCCCGGAAGGGGGAGGATATGCTCCGTTCTTTTACGGAAAAGTGGTAGATATGCTTTATTTTCCTTTGTTCCAATTCACCTGGCCCCATTGGATGCCATTTGTAGGCGGAGAGGAGTTTTTGTTCTTTCGACCTATCTTCAACATCGCCGATTCTGCGATTACGGTAGGAGTTGCCCTTCTGTTTATTTTCTACAGACATCATCTGGGTGATGATAAAAAGAAAGATGGAGCAGATGAAAAAGAACTACACGCATAAGTTATGAGAAAACAGCAATTAATTTCGATTCTTTCATTACTATTCTTTTTGGCTTGTAGTCAGGTTCCGGATGGTGTGTTGGATCGTAAAAAAATGGAGACGGTGTTGTATGATGTCCATATAATCGAAGGAGTAATGGAAGAATATCCGGCTCAATACCGTACAGAAGAGGCTAAGCAGAAACTAATGGTAGGTGTTTTTCATAAAAATCATATTACCAAGGCCGAATTTGACAGCTCGATGGTATATTATGGCGCCCATCTGGATCAGTATATGAAAATCTATCAAACGGTAACGGCCCGTTTAAATGCACAGCGCGATTTATATGCAGAAGAGTTATCTGCTTATGAAAAAAGCCTGCTGACGCCCAAAGGCGACAGCGTAGATTTATGGCGTAAACCGAAGGAGTTTGTTCTTGATCCGGCTTTATTGACTTATACGCATGTACTCGAAATAAAAGGCGATTCAAATTTTAATGCCGATGACAGATTGGTATGGAAGATGAGATTCAATCAGATGCCTCCTGACTCGCTGGCATATGTTTATGTTGCTTTCGGTTATGCTAAAGGAGCGGATAAAACTGAGCAGGTAACCGGATTTGTTGCCGAAAACGGATGGTTTTCCCTTGAGATGGAAGCCCCCTTACTCACCTCTTCAGACCGGGTATTTGCTACAGCAACTTTAATAAACCGATTGGATACCTTGTTGCAGCCGGTTTATATTGACAGTATTTCATTAATGAGATACCATCCCATTCAAAAAAGTCTGGTAAATGATTCTATCCGGACCGATTCTGTAGCCGTAGATTCACTGAATGCATTGCCGGTGGATACGATGAATAAGAATTAATCAAAGCAGAGTTATTTCTGATTCGATAAAATAAAGAAGTCTATGACAGAAGGATTTGCAGCTCATTTGATTCTGATGCCGGATAAGCAATTTAAAAGTGCGATAGCATTGATAAACGACCAAGGTTGTTTAATTGAAATCCGGGCCCTTGATCGGGAAATTCCTTTTACGCGGTTCTATGATGGAGCGCTGGTTATTTTACCTGCGGGTGCTTCTCCGGATCTTTATTCCGGATCAGCTCCGTTGCCCGGAGAAAAGGTGTCAGTCTGGCGGCTGTATCCTTATAATCTGCAAGAGAGATGTCAGACCGAATTGACGAGGGCATTCAAGTTGAAATAATAAAATAAAAACAGGAAGGCTTGCCAAAAGGCAGGCTTTCCTGTTTTTGTAAAGTAGTGTTGCTTAGACAGCAATAGATGCAATTTTTCTGATTTTTATAACCGCGGTCTCCTGAATTCTGAGCAAATAATCGCCGTAGCAATTGCAACGTTTAATGACTCGGATGTATCACGGTCGGCAGGGAAGCTTGGGATATGCACTTCGCGCGAAATAAACGGACGCAACTCATCACTGATTCCTTTTCCTTCATTCCCCATCACGATTAAGCCGTTCTCTGATAATGTTTCGGAATAGATATTTTCACCTTCCAGGAAAGTGCCATAAACCGGAGTACCCTCTATCTCTTTCAAAAATGGTATTAAAGGCGTGTAATGTACCTGAATTCGGGCTATCGCGCCCATTGTAGCCTGTACGGTTTTAGGTGCGAAGCAATCGGCTGTTTCCGGCGAACAAATAATATGTTCTATCCCAAACCAGTCTGCAAGTCGGATAATAGTCCCCAGGTTTCCAGGGTCTTGTACCGTATCCAATACCAGCGAAAGCTTCTCTTTTACTATTTCCGGTTGTAGTGTGTATTCCGGTTGTCGAAAAATACCCATTACCTCTTGCGGGGTTTTCAAAAAGCTCACACGGCTCATTTCATCGCGGCTCACTTCAATCATTTCCGGCGCTTGTGCTTCCGGATGGTTCTGATACCATTCTGGAGTAGCTATCAGCGTCTCGCATTTCATCATTGATAAATTATCCGTAACCAGTTTATTCCCTTCGGCGACAAAAAGCCCGAATTCTTTCCGGTTTTTTTTCATCTCCAGAGAGCGGATCATTTTTATTTTGTTCTTGCTTAAGTTCATGAATGGGCCATTTTTTTACATTATTACATGCAAAGCTATAAAGAAAACGTGAAAAAATTATCTTTGTATTCCGAAATGGGGTATCAGATTCCACTCTTCCTTTTAATATGAGATATTTACGCATCACAATATACTTCTTTATTTTAATACTTGTTTCTGCATGTAGCCTGACCAAATATGTTCCTGACGGAGAATATATGGTTAGGAAAGTAAATATTTATTCAGACAATAAGCATGTGAAAGCATCCGAGGTGCGCCCGTATCTGAAACAAGAACCGGCGCACAAAACATTTGGCTTTATACCTTTCCCGCTTTACCTCTATAATTTGTCGGGGCCCGATTCGTCCCGGTGGATTAACCGATTCCTTCGTCGTGCCGGTAATCCGCCCGAAATTTACGATCCTCAACTTACGATCCGTTCTGAGCGCGAGATAAAGAAATTTCTGATTAATAAAGGATATATTGATTCGGATGTAGAAGTGAAGTTGCAAAAAGATAAGAAAAAGATTACGGTCGACTATTTTATTACAACCAACGAGCCTTTGATAATCAGTCAATTTGCGTATCAGATTCCGAATGATTCTATCCGGAAGATCGTTTATGCCGATTCATCTGCATCCCTGATCCATGCCGGCGAATTGTTAGACCGTAATATCCTCGAAAAAGAGCGTGTGCGTCTTACTGCCCGTATCCGTAACCGTGGTTACTGGAATTTTAATAAGGATTATATCAATTATACCGCAGACACCACCTCCCGGTCTAATGATGTGGCTCTCGAGTTGAATGTATTGCCTCAGCGTGTACAGGATGCCGATGGCGGTTTTTCTACACGCACACATAAACCATATCGTATCGGGCGTGTGATTTTTCAGACTGATTATGATCCGATGGATGTTGTATTGAATAAGATCGCTGTCCGGGATACGGTTTATGACAGAGGATATGAAGTTGTATATGGCGAGAAAAAATACCTGAAAGCAGGGGTGTTAATAGAGAATTGTTTTATTCGTCCGGGAGCCTTGTATTCCGACAGGGCGGTAGATGCCACATATACCGCATTTGCGCGGTTGCAAATTCTGAAATATGTAAATATCCGGTTTGAAGTATCGAAGACAGATCCGGAGTTGGTTGATTGCCATATTTTACTTACGCCCGGAAAGAATCAGGGATTACAGACAGAACTTGAAGGTACGAATTCGGCGGGCAATTTCGGGTTTGCCGCATCAGTAACGTATCAGCACCGTAATATCTTTAGCGGGTCAGAGACTTTCACGACCAAGGTGCGGGGAGGTTATGAAAATATGACCGGAGATGTATCCGGACTCGTAAAGAACAATTATACCGAATATGGGATTGAGTCTAGTCTGTCTTTTCCAAAATTCCTTTTTCCGATGCTCAGTACGGAGCAAAAACGGCGTATCCGGGCTACTACAGAATTCAAGGCATCCTACAATTATCAGCACCGTCCCGAATACACGCGGGTAATTGCGGGGGGAGGATGGAAGTATAACTGGCTTACCAATTATAACAGAAACCGCCATTCGCTCGATTTTATTGATGTGAGTTATGTATATCTGCCATATCGGTCAGAATCTTTCAGAGACAGCATCATTATGCAGAATCCCATCACTTATTCGAGTTATACCGATCACTTGATTACTCGTACCGGATATACGTTTTATCGGTCGAATCTGAATCCGGCTATTCGTAACCGGGATATTTTTACGTTGCGTGCAAATCTGGAGGTGGCCGGTAACTTTTTATACGGAGTCTCGAAGCTGGTCGGATTGAAGAAAACAGACGGTACCTATCGGATTGCCGGATTACGCTATGAGCAATACGGAAAGTTTGATATTGATTATGCCTATACGAAGATCATCACCGAAAAAAACTCATTGGCTTTTCATGTGGCAGCCGGAGTCGGAGTTCCGTATGGAAATTCAGATGTGCTCCCTTTTGAAAAACGTTATTATGCCGGTGGCGCTAACAGCGTTCGGGGATGGTCGGTCAGAACACTGGGTCCGGGACGTTATCGTTCAAACAACCCGGAGTTCGATTATTTCAATCAATGTGGCGATATTCGTTTTGATGCAAGTGTAGAATATCGTACCCGTTTGGTGTGGAAACTTGAATTGGCGGCATTTTTAGATGCCGGAAATGTGTGGACAATCCGAAATTATGAGTCTCAACCGGGAGGATTATTTGAAATAAATGACTTTTATAAAGAGATTGCACTCTCTTACGGACTCGGAGTTCGGTTTGATTTCAATTATTTTATACTTAGACTCGATTTAGGTGTAAAAATTTATGACCCATCTAAGCTTGATGCAAATCCCTGGGTAATAAGAAATCCTGTATCCACTAGCAACAATACACTGCATTTTGCGGTAGGTTATCCCTTCTAAAGTTGAAATTTTTTTTGCGCAGGGTATTGCAGGTTTGGAAATAATCACTACCTTTGCATCGCAATCAAGGGAAACAATTACTGCTCATCCCGAGGTTGAAAATAGGATGGTCGGGTAGCTCAGCTGGATAGAGCAACAGCCTTCTAAGCTGTGG
>JAVWBH010000194.1:0-5809 GCA_036649595.1 Bacteroidales bacterium | reverse complement strand
CATTCGGCATGGCGACCCGCATTCGTCCATTAGAATGTGGGCAGTTTCAGCACATAAAATACTATTGTAAGGCCGTGTCAGTATTTGCAATGCAACCGTATTGGCACCGGTACCGTTAAATACAAGTAACGATTCTGCATCCTCTCCGAAAATCGTTTTAAACTCTTTTTCCATCCGGGCGGTCCATCTGTCGTCGCCATAGCCAAGAGCATGATCTGTGTTTGCAGTTGCTATTGCCTGTAATACGACAGGATGAATACCTGAATTATTATCTGATCCGAAACTTCTCATAACACTATCGATTAGTTTTAAGCCGCAAAGATAAATCCGAATCTGAATTCCTTATCAGAAATCGCTGAACTTATACGGATAATCGGTACCCAGATTCTTTTTATATTCCATCGCGAAAACATGGAGTCGGGATTGAGCTTCCTTGTGTTCTTTCAATCGGATCAGCGACTTTATCAAAAAGGATAATGCCTCCTCATTGAGCGGATCCGTATTAAACATCGCTTCAGCAAACTTCGTGACAAGCAAATAGTCGCCCGACTCGAAGCTCGCTCTCATTTCCTGTTGTAAAACCGTTTCAATTTGCTGCTCAACCGCATTTTTAAATTCATCCAATACCGGATCATCCCATGATTTAAGGAATTTACCCCTGTTCAAAATCTGAGCCAGTTCTTCCTTATTACTTTCAGAATGATTCGATGATATGATTTCAATAAAACGGGAATAATCACAATAAAAGTTCTCGTTTTGCTCAATCTTAAAATATCCTTTCTGATAGATCAACTCAACACCGTCAAGCTCTCCGAGAATTTTCCTCAAATGATTAATGGTCACTCCCCTCGAATTTTTCACTTTATCTTCCGGACGGTCAGGCCAAAGCAGATCACTTAGCCGCCGTGAACTAATGCCCTCTTCACCACTATACTGCAATGAAAGGCAAAAAGTTTGTTTCCGCCGTGCCGTAAACATATAGGTAATATCCCTGTTACTTTTATCGCGAACAGCAAAATCTCCGAACAGACAAATTGAATTTGGCCGGGACGGAACTTCATTTTCTTCAAAATCGCTTTTAAAGTCCGGATCCGTTTCTTTTCGTTTCCGGCGCTTACTCCAAAGAAGAAAGCAGCCTGTTGTTATCAAAAGCAAAATGGAGCATCCTCCGATAATATAGATTTTATAATCCCTTTTCGATGGAATACAGTTTTCCAGAAATGCGGCAGATACGGGAGGCGTTGCCAAAGAATATATTTTTAAACGCGAACGAATATCATCGCTCCCAAACTCATGGACTGTAGCAAATAAGCTATTTTCCTGCTCGTCGTAAAAAAGGCGTGCATTGGTATTTATTTTATCAGAATAGATGGGTATCGAATCTCCCAGAATCTCATAAGTACCATCTTTCAATGAAAATCGGTAAAGTTGTAAAAATGATTCAGAAACACTTTCCGGATAACATAATGTGTAGAAATGCGAATCATCAATCATGATCATATCCTTGATCGGGACCATATTCACCTTCCCCCATTTTATTTGCCAAAGTTTTGTTATCTCATGATTATTCAGATCTACCTTATGCAAATCATAAAAATAAGTACGCCCAACCATTTGCTCACCCGACTGGTTACCCATTCCCCCGAATATGTAAACGGTATTTGCTTTCGACGAAAAGCCCAACGAAGTAAAGTAGCGCGGATAAAGGTCGTCGCCGCTGAATTTATAAAATGACTCCCATAAGTTCGTTTTCAGGTTATAAGTATGAAACTCATTGCTAAAACGCATGTATCCGAATCCCCCGAATATTGTATACCGCTGATTCCTGGTATCCATAAAAGCGGCATGATGGTATAATTGAGTAGACAGCCTACTATTACCCTCGGCACTCCATTGATATGTATTCAAGTCGAGAGATGCTACAGATGCCTGATCCGAAATATTATCCTGAGAATAAAGCTCATATACATACAGGTTATTCTTCCGGGGATCTATAAAATTAGAGCCTACAGTGAGGTTTACAGGACACGGCTCTTGGAAAACCCGAACATCCGCTTCCCCCGAACGCATATTATAGATATGGAGCGTATCGCGATTAAAATAATAAACTTCTTTCTTTTGGGGATTATAATTCACTCCGGCAACCGACTGCGAGGTATCTGATCCTCTGAATTTCCAATGATAGGAATCATTTATCAACCACTGCGGATTTATTACTTCACCAAATACAATCCCATTACTATCATGAACATGTTTATCCTTGTTTTCACATAAAGGAAACAAATACTGGGCAGTATTTCCGACAGAGAGGTTTCTTATTGCAAAAGACGGAACGTCAATGATATAGTCGCTTTTTCCAAAAACAATCTTCGGAGCACATTTTTCGGGAAGTGCAATCTTTGAGCAACTCCATGATTGATTATTTATAGTCAAAAGGATTGAATCATTCTTTTGATCAAACAAGATATTCACCTTAAACCAATACTTATCCCTCAGTTCATTTCGCGCTATTTCGGCGGTAATGAGACTGCATTTTCCCTCCTCATTGATTTTAAAGAGTATATTTTCGCCCTGCCCGTCATAAAAAAGGTTATATACCTTTTCGCTCGCTTCATCTTTGATTCTCCAGATAAATCCGATTGGCTTTTCCGGATAAAGTGCCATATCGAAATTTATATTGAAATAACCCGAAAAAACAGGCTGCCTGGCAGAAAAGACCTGATAAGATGTCCTTTCTTTAATCGGATACGTGCTACTGTTAAATAGTAAGCCTTGCCCGACTCCTGCCGTCGCAGATAATAAATAAAAAAATAAAAATAAATAACGAATTGAGCCAGTAAGCATAAAATAAGATGTGCGTTCCATAAATAAAGAGAAATGTTTCTCAGGATATGAATATGATTAATACAAGCAATGGTATTGTGTCTTTTATCATCTACATGATGAATAAAGAATCAACGAAATCCAGGTTTAGTGGTAAAATTTTTGAAATAATTTTGAAATATCTATTTATTGCGAATTTAATTATTCGAAATGACAAAATAACAATTTTAACACTTATATCAGGCATTCGTACCCATTTTTCATAGAGTATGAGATTACCCGGTATTCTCCGGATTCGATTTATCCGACGTTTTTTTGCTTTTTCCCCGAATTATTAGTCCATTTTCCCAACCCTCTTTTATCGGGGATCCGGGTAAGACTCTCGGGGGGTCTGGGGTGTTCGGAGGTATTATCTGGGACGCGCGGTAATATTATCCGGAATTCCGGGAGGAAGCACCCGGGTCTCCGGTAAAATAAGCTCTTGAAAAAAGGAAAAGCACTCCTGCAAAATCAAAGAACATTGCTGTAAAATCAAATCAAAGGAGTCTGAAAAATGGTATCAAAAAACCGAATTGAGTCCGATCGGAGGAAAATCCGGTTAAAAAATCAATGGGTTAATGCTTTTAATTGGGTTATTAATCCGTTTTTAACCCAAAAAATAATCTCTCCGGCTTTATATTCGATCAAAATTCTCGACACCATGAAACCCCTCATCCATTGATGTCAGAAAATGCTTATTACTTTATTAACTATTGGTATTATGAAAACAACAAGTAGAATCAGATCTTTTACTTATGCTATTCTTGGATCATTACTATTCATCTTTAATGCCTGTAAAGATGATGTTGAAGATGGGAATGCCCATAAAACAGGAGAAATCATCGGGACTGTTACCGATGATTTGGGGAATCTTTTAACCGGAGTCAAAGTTAGTATTCCCGATATAACAGAAACAATAAGTAATGAGGCGGATGGGACATATGTCTTAACGAATGTACCTGTAAAAACACAAATCGTAAATTATTCGAAGACGGGTTACCAAACAGCCAGTGTCACTATTACAGCCAACGATTTTGCCAATAACAACCAGATAACAGTAAATGCAAGTCTGGAATATGCAGCTGCTAAAATCAAAGGGGTTATCACAGATGCAAAAAGTCAGGGGGCACCCCTTGCGGGCGTAACAGTCAGCCTGAGTGAGAATCAAAAGACCACTTCTGCAGAAGATGGTAGTTTCTTGATTGAAAACCTTCCGCTAGACAATTATACGGTAACATTTACAAAGACTGATTATGCTACAGTTGTAAGAAATATTACCCGTGATAAATTTATCGACGGGATTGTTACAATTGACTTGCAGATGGGAGCCAAAGAATTACTTCCGGGCAAAACAATCGACGACTTGAGAGTAGCCGACAAATGGTATTATAATGAATATAGAGGCGGACGTAATGCCGAAAACTATCCTCATTGGGACTGGGCTTGTAATTATATGTGTGCCTTAGATTTCCAGGGAGCGTGGGAAGAGCAGAATGAAGGTACGACCCTTCAGATCCGCAATCAGGAAGATGACCGGAAAAATCCGGCAAATCTCGATGTATTCGACTCTTATGTATACGGAAGCAAGAAAATTACCGTAGAAAACAGAATCATGACTTTACAATTGCGTACACACTCTGCTGACGCGTCGGCTCCTGCTTATTTCGGAGTTCAGGTAATCGACCTTTCTGAAACTGATCCGGTAGCAGTTAAGATTGGAGAAAATAAAACATACGGTTCCGGAGACTATACCTCTTTTGATTTCAATCTGAGCCAATACGTGGGTAAAGAGGTAATTATCGCTATCGGTATTTACCGTAAGGAAACAGGTGATTACTGGAAACAGCTCGTATTACGCCGTATTGCCTTTGCAACCGGAAAAATCAATGGATGGGACTGGCTTCCGGGCACTGAAGTTCCAGGATTGGAAGGAATGAAGATGACTCAGGAAATTGTTAAGTCGACAATGAACCATACGAAAAAATCATTTAGCGGTATCAGTCCGATCAGCGGAAACCGCGACAATTATGTAGATGCTTATCGTGCGTGGAGAGATGTTGCCCATATCGCATCCGAATGGTCTTTCGTTCCGCTTCATAAAGATCCGGAAGTGTTCCCTTCAGAAGGATATCTTATCAAAACCCGCGGAGGAACGGCTGTAAATACAAAAGAGCCTGAATCTTATTATTATGCGAAATTCGGTATCGCCTCGGGTAATAACCGTCTGACATTAAAAACAAGAACATTCGGATCGACATATACCTATTTCAAACTCACTGCAATCAGTGAAGACGGAGAGGTAACGCATGTAAGTCCGGTATCTAATACCGCGCAGACGGCTGAGAGTGCAGAAGACGGATGCTGGAAATTCAAGCATGATGCCGGTGGCAAGGATGCACCAGACACTTATGCTAATTTCGTTTACGATCTTTCGCCGTTTAACGGGAAAAATATGATGCTGATATTCGGAGTATATAAAGGCGAATCTAACGGAGATGAAAATAAGCTGGCATTCTACAGTATCGACATGAATTAAAGAACAGCCGGCTATTCACTACTTTATCAACAACCGATTGATGATTTAAAACCGAAATGGAGACGTTGATAAAGTAGTGTATTCCTATCAGAAAGAAGCAAAATAGTTTTTCTGAGTTTAATATGAAAAACAACCTCAAATGAAATCGCCATAACTCATCTAAAGTTGAGATACCTGCAAAGGATATATAAATGGCGTATTTGACTTTAATGTGAAAAATTAGATTATATACAAATGAAAAAGCAATTATTATTTCTAATCTATTCTCTTATTTCATTTTCCGCATGTAGTGAGGCAAATGAAAATAACGGAATCAATGATGAATTCACACCTAAAAACAGATCGGAGCAAAATCTTTATCGTGCGATAAAACTGGTTGACCGTGCGACGGATTGTTATTTTTCCGGTTCG
>JAVWBH010000193.1:1669-5820 GCA_036649595.1 Bacteroidales bacterium | reverse complement strand
GGATATTATCCGTAAAACCTACTTCCAGAAGAATGTTTGAAAGCCATTTCCTGTTATTTAATTCAAAAGGTCCATGGAAGCCATTTACGGCAGTATTTTTTTCGGGTAATGAAAAAGCTACCCATGCACCTTGATCGGAAAATCCTCCGTCGAAGGAGCTTCCTTTTTGTTGGATATCCAGGATATTACCATAGGTATAGATACTATGGGATGGCTGCTGCATAATTGGGGCAGATCCGAATAAGTTACCCCAGTAACAGATAAAGAGAAGAAAGGCCGGTAATGTCGTGCTTATTTTCATGATAATCAGATTGCATGTGAATTTCGGGATACATGAATGTACGGAGCTTTGCTGATCTCGTAGATATAAAAGTATACTACAAAGATGCTACAAAGTGGTAAAAAAAGCCGTGTAATAACCTACAAGTGTGGTGTTATGTTGTTATTTTGCAGTGTTTTACGATGTTGTGGTAGCCTACAAAATAAGCATAAGTCAGGGAATGGATTATTCTTTTGATTCCGGAAATTCTTCTCTCAGTTCTTTGACTTCCCGGTTGAGAAAGTAAGAGAGTACGATGCGTACTAATACGATTCCGCCTAAGATGGCTAACTCGTTGAATCCTGGTTTTAAGACTGTTTCTAAAATATCGGATGCGATCAGGAACTCGAGTCCCAAAAGCAGGTAGCTGCCAAATTCGATACGTACTCTGCGGATATTGGTAGGTGAGAATTTACCGTTGATCCGGCTTAATTCACTTCGTATAAAGGAAGATATTCCTATGAGGGTACCGTAAACAACGATAAGAAGACTGACTGCGCTGATGGAGGTAGCCAGAAGGCTGAGTATTTCATGAAAAAGGGAAAGGGCCATAAGCAGCTTTTTCTGTTATAAACAGGGTTATAACAGAAAAAGTTGTATGGGCACTGAGTTTATTATTTGCAAAGGGTCATCAGGACGTTACCATCTGCACCTAATAGGTTAATGCATTTTCCTGATTCTGCTTTTTCTACTTTTTTTGTAGCGGCAATTGCTTTAACAATAGCGTCTTCTGTTGCCATATCCGGACAAGCCATCATGGTCATTTGCCCATTGGCCGGGAATGTCAGATCCCCAGTTGTGGCATCATAGGTATAGGTAGAATTATAAATGTTGCATCCTACCTGCGCGTTTAAACGGTTTTCTTCCATAAAATCCATAAACGGAGTTCTTTCGATTTTAATCTCTTGATTGTTTACGCTCTGAATAGTCCATTTACCGTTTAACTCTGAGCTTGATAATGTTTCTGCTTTCTGAGATGTTTTACAAGATGGTGTAAAAAATAAAGCAGAAAGGATTAATGCTGAAAATGAAATCTTTTTCATATAAAACTTTATTATAAATATAAATAGGTCGGGTTATACGGAATGACAAAAGTACGGTGAATTTTCGTATTTTTGAGGCATACGAAAAAGAAATCGATATGGAAACGAAAGATAGAAAACCGGTTATACTGGTAACAAATGATGACGGTGTATCTGCCAAGGGTATCAATTCGCTGATTGAGGCACTTCGGGGTCTGGGGCATATCATTGTTGTTGCACCTGATTCGGCGCGCTCCGGGCAGTCGGGGGCAATTACGCCTAACCGCCGTTTGGAGTTGGTTAAAGTACGCGAAGAGGAGAGTCTTGAGGTTTATCAAACAAATGGTACGCCGGTTGACTGTGTGAAACTAGCAATGAATGAATTGCTTGAAAACAAACCAGACTTATTGGTTTCTGGTATTAATCACGGGTCGAATGCTGCGGTGAGCATCTTGTATTCGGGAACGATGGGTGCAGTATTAGAAGGGTGTGTACTGGGTATAAATTCGGTTGGCTTTTCGTTGTGTAATCTGGAGAAAGATGCTGATTTTTCAAAGTCTATCCAGTATGCTCGTGTTATCGCCGAAGATGTGTTGAAACGCGGTATTCAGCAGGGGATTTGTCTGAATGTAAATATTCCGGACAGTGAAAATATAAAAGGTATTCGGGTTTGCCGGCAAGCTGCCGGATATTGGGCAAAAGAGTTCGAGCGTAAAAGTGATGAAGCGGGCAACGAAGGGTATTGGCTGACCGGATATTTTCATAACCTCGAGCCTGATGCGGAAGATACCGACGAATGGGCTTTGCGCGAAGGGTTTGTTTCCGTAGTTCCGTGTCGGATTGATATGACAGCACATCGTTTTATTTCGGAATTGGCTTATTTGCAGGAGCTGTAATTTTATACGATTTCACTATTTATGAAATATTATCTGATAGCCGGTGAAGCATCGGGTGATTTGCATGCTTCTAATCTGATGGGTGCAATCAAAAAACAGGATCCTAATGCCGAGTTTCGTTATTTTGGAGGCGATCTGATGCAGGCGCAAGGGGGAGTTCTTGTAAAGCATTATCGGGAGATGGCCTATATGGGATTTGTGCAGGTGATTAAGCACCTGCCTTCGATCTTGAAAAATATGAAAATGTGTCAGCAAGATATTGTCGCTTTTTCCCCCGATGTTCTGATTCTGATCGATTATCCGAGTTTTAATCTGAAAATGGCCCGTTTTGTAAAAGAGAAATTAGGCATTCCGGTTCATTATTATATTTCGCCCAAGATATGGGCTTGGAAAGAGCATCGGATCAAACAGATAAAGCAATATGTTGATAAAATGTTATGCATTTTACCTTTTGAAACAGGATTTTATGCCAAACATCATTATCGGGTTGAATATGTCGGAAATCCAACTGTTGATGAATTAACGAAACTTCTTAAAAATAACGAACAGGGAATAGGCTTTAAACAAAAACATGAACTTTCGGGAAAAGAGATTGTTGCTATATTAGCTGGTAGTCGAAAAGCTGAGGTGACCTCAAACTTGCCAATGATGCTGGAAGCGATGAAATCATTCCCGCAATATGAACCTGTAATAGCGGGAGCTCCGGGATTGACGCCTGAGTTTTACCAACGGATACCGGGGATTAATAAGGTTAAAATAGTGTTTGGCGAAACGCATTCATTGTTAATGGCTTCAAGGGCGGCATTGGTTACATCCGGTACGGCAACACTCGAAACCGCTGTGTTGGGAATACCTCAGGTTGTGTGTTATCATGTAGGGGGCGGAAAGATTTTCTATAACCTAATGAGTCGTATTCTGAAAGTACGGTTCGTATCATTGGTGAATCTGATCGTAGATCAAGAGATTGTGCCCGAATTGTTAGGTTATAAATTTACCCCTGGTAGTGTGTGTACCCAATTAGCCGGAATATTACCGGACGGTGAAGCTCGAAGCAGGATGTTGTCTGGATATAAACAGATGATGGCGAAACTGGGAGGCATAGGCGCGGCAGATAAGGCGGCAAAGGCTATAGTAGGTGAACTGAAAGAGAAATAGATTCCATATTTGATATGGGGGCGAAACGGAATAAATTAATTTAATTTCTTTTTGTATGAAACGAAGCACTATTCTGTGGGGATTGATCTCCTTATTTATTGGTTTAGGTTTTTTTTGGTCTTGTGACGACAATGATGATGATTATTCTTTAGATCGATATTATCAGTCAATCGTGACGGTCGAATCGGATTCTACATCGGATGCCTATTGGTTGCAGATGACAAACGGGGATCTTTTATGGCCTGTTAACCAGGGATTCCTGCCGTTCTATAATTTTCAGAAAGGAGAACGAGGGTTGGCTACTTATAATATTGTAGGAGGCGCGGATGGTAAATTTACCAATTTGATCCGGTTGATCAGTATGTCTGAGATTCTGACAAAGGATATCATTAAATGGACGCCCGCAAATAAAGATACATTGGCTTTGGCTAACTGGAATCCGGGCGTGATCAAAGACGGTTGGATTGAGAATGGATTTATTAATCTGATATTTGAGTTCAGATGGCATAATAAAGCGCATATCGTGAACCTCGTTCAGAATGATACGATTACGCCTGCTCCTGTAAATCCGCAGGGAGGTGTATGGTCACTTCAGTTTTGCCAAAATTCAAATGGCGATTGGATAGAGCATGGTTCGGTTGTACGTTCGCTGGTAAGTTTTAAAATACCTTCATCTATCAATACTTCGTCTTTGACCAAGGTGAATATTGAATATGTAAACTGGAATGGGCAGCGTCTGAATTATGCAATTACATCGAT
>JAVWBH010000193.1:0-1659 GCA_036649595.1 Bacteroidales bacterium | reverse complement strand
CAAGAGAATGTTTCTGTTTCATCGAATGTCGATAAGGTAAAAGGCCTGGTCGAAACGCCGTTGAAAGTTGAATAAACGAAACCGGTTCGTTAAGAGAGGAGAAATAAAAATAGAATAGAAAGCCCAAGGTTATGTTATAATGATCATAACCTTGTGGCTTTTTTTATTTAACCGGGGGTATTGGTTGTGCTTTCTTACGATTTTCTCATTATTCTGTATCCCCTGTTAAATATTTTGGATATGCTGTGTCTGGGTTAATGGAGTAACATTTTTGTTTTCAATTACTCTATTATGTATCTTCGGGCTCATTTTTAACTAACGTCTATCAATTAGAGAATCGGTCAAACCAATGGAAAAAACATATTCTTTGTTCTCTCGACCATTATATGTAATGGTTAAATCTGTCGGTTCGCATTGTAATCTGGCATGTGAATACTGCTATTACCTGGAGAAAGGGAACTTATATAAAGATAACCCCAAACATATTATGAGCGATGAGCTTTTGGAAAAGTTTGTGGAGGAATATATCAATTCGCAGACAACGCCACAGGTCTTGTTTACCTGGCACGGGGGTGAAACATTCATGCGCCCGCTTTCTTTTTATAAGAAAGCAATGGAATATCAGAATAAATATGCGCGCGGACGACAGATTGATAACTGTATTCAGACGAATGGAACATTAATTACCGACGAATGGTGTAAGTTTTTACATGATAATAATTGGCTGGTAGGGGTCTCTATTGACGGACCACAGGAATTTCATGATGAATATCGCCGCAATAAGCAGGGTGTTCCGTCTTTTCAGAAAGTAATGAAAGGTATTCAGCTGCTGAATAAATATGACGTACAATGGAATGCGATGGCGGTAATTAATGATTATAATGCCGATTATCCATTAGAGTTTTATCGCTTCTTTAAGGAAATCGGATGTAAATACATCCAATTTGCACCGATCGTGGAGCGTATGGAGGTACATCCCGACGGACGGAGACTCGCATCGATGAAGGGGCAGGGTGAATTAACAGACTTTTCTGTTACACCCGAACAGTGGGGTAATTTTCTGTGTACATTATTTGATGAATGGGTGCGTAACGATGTAGGCGAGTATTATATTCAATTGTTCGATTCGACATTGGCAAACTGGGTTGGTGAGCAACCGGGTGTTTGTACGATGGCAAAAGAGTGTGGACATGCCGGTGTGATGGAATTTAACGGGGATGTATATAGCTGTGACCATTTTGTGTTTCCGGAGTATAAATTAGGGAATATCTATTCTCAGACACTCGTGGAAATGATGTATAGTGAGCGTCAGCAATCATTTGGAAGGGCAAAAAAAACGACTCTTACCCAACAGTGTCGTCAATGCGAATATCTATTCGCCTGCAATGGCGAATGTCCGAAAAACCGTTTCGTAGTAAGTGAAACCGGAGAGGAGGGACAAAACTATCTGTGCAAAGGGTATTACCAATTCTTTAAGCATGTAGCTCCGTATATGGAGTATATGAAAACCCAATTACAGCAACAGCAGGCTCCTGCAAACGTAATGAATTGGATTAGAGAAAAAGAAGTGAAGTTGTAAAAAGCCTTTAATCAGCTTGAAAAATGCCTGTTTTTTAAATGAATGTTTTGTATTTCAAAGAAAAGCAGTAACTTTGCGAG
>JAVWBH010000192.1:0-5825 GCA_036649595.1 Bacteroidales bacterium | reverse complement strand
AGGAAAGCCTACCGGAAGGGTCAGTACACAGAATTGCAGATGAGTTGCATACTACTGTGCAAACAGTACGCAACTATTTTGGAGGAAATAATTATGAGATGGGTAATAATTGCGGCTTGCATATTGAGCCGGGTCCGGACGGAGGTATTGTCGTTTTAGACGATACGACCATATTAGATATGGCTAATCGTATTCTCGCCGAATGCCGGGCGCCTAAAGTAGAAGCGTAAGCAGAAAAAAGAGGTATTTAAACCCCGTAGTACAAAAATAACAGGTGCTGCGGGGTTTTAATTTTTTAAAACATAATATCTTTAAAGGTGTTATGTATTTAATGTAAATAACAGTAGTTTACCTATGAAAAATAAAGATCTTACCATTGTGTTGACGGTATTACCCACAGAAAAAGCACATATGCTCCAGGCTATTCTTTCGGATCTGGGCGTAAATGTTATTTTGGAAAAACAATTTATTATTCAGCCGGTATTTTCTCCCGGTCTTATAGTCAGGGTACAAAAGAAAGATATTTCAACCATACTGGGTTTGTTAGACCAAAATCCCGGTTATGAACAAACATTTCAGATCAACCGTGAAGAGTTGATAATTCCTTCCACTATTTTGGTTCCGATTGATTTTTCTGAATATTCGAAGCGGGCATGTCTTTTTGCATTCAATATGGCATATAAACAGCGGGCGGCGGTAAAGTTGCTTCACGCTTATTTTAGCCCTTATTTCCCGAATGCATTTCCGGATGCCGATAATTTTAGTTCTGAAATAGAAGAAGGCGAAATAGCCCGTGAACTGACAGACCGGGTAAATCAGCAGGTCAGACGTTTTACCAGTGATCTGAAGAAAAAAATATTGTCCGGAGAATTACCAGATGTGAATTTCGAATTCATTGTTCGGGAGGGAATTCCCGAAGAAGAGATTAGCCGTTGGTCGCGCCAGAACCATCCTCAATTGATTGTCATGGGAACACGAGGTAAAGATCAGAAAGAAGTTGATCTGATTGGTAGTGTGACGGCAGAGGTGATTGATTCGAGTGTTGTACCGGTTTTTGCAATTCCTGAAAATACGCATGTCAAGACAATGAGCGATATCAAGCGACTCGCTTTTGTAACTAATTTTGATCAGCGTGACTTGCTTGGATTCCAGAAATTGATGAATATGAATGAATTTAAAGATAAGGAAATTTCATTTATCTATCTGACAAACAAGAAAAGTACGAATGATGATCAGGTTTTAGCTTCGATCCGAACCTATTTCCAGAAATATTATCCCAATCTGACGGCAACCTTTGGCAAAATCAATGAAGAAGAGTTGCTTCATAATACAGATAGCTTTATACGGGAAGATAACATTGATGTTTTGGTTTTAACGACTCATAAGCGAAATATTTTTGCCCGTCTTTTTAATCCGAGCATTGCGCATAAAGTAGTGTTCCATTCAGATACTCCTTTATTGGTTATTCGTAATTAAGCCTGTCCTTTTGTTTTTGGAATATTTTTATACATTCACCGCATACTTTTTAAAAAGTGTGTGGTGAATGTTTTGGTTTAAGGGGATAAATGTTTACATATGTAAACTCTTTACCCGATATTCTATTTAGATTCAGTTAAAATAATAAAATTGGTTTGTATGGGTAAGGTTGTGCGTTTATATTTGCAACACATAAAGAATACTTCTGTATGAAAAAGCATCTTTTATTCATATTAACCTTTTTGTATATGGGAATAGCCATCGGAGCTAATCTCAATTACAAATACTGCATGGACCGTTTGGTTGATGTAGCGGTTACTTATGATGATGCCCATGCCGAGTGTCCTCTGTGTGAATCAACACTTCATACGGATTCCTGTTGTTCTCATGAACAGGAGTATGTTAAGTTGTCCATTGATCAGAATTATACGCCGATCCATCCGATTGTGGATGTACCCGCTTTAATTGATCTTTTGTTCAACTTGAACCATCATCTTCTTTTAAGAGAAACCGCAACCCTAACTGATTTCCGTTGCGATCATTCTCTCTATTCGTTATACAGTGATCCGCTGTATATCACCAATTGTGTGTTTTTGATTTAAATCATTTGTAAACTCTATTTACCGGCGTATTTATCGATACCCCGGCAAATCGTTGTATCCGTCAGGCATCTTTGTGTGTGACAGGATCATCATGTTCATTTGATTTATTTCTAATTACATACGATTCTTTCTATGATCAATAAAATAATACGCTATTTTTTAGACAACCGTATGATTGCCTTGCTATTGTTGGCGGCGATTATTGTATGGGGTGTTTCAACTTCTCCTTTCAACTGGCATAGCGGTATCATTCCGCGCGATCCTGTGCCGGTGGATGCTATTCCCGATTTAGGGGATAATCAACAAATCATTGCGACCGAATGGATGGGGCGTTCCCCAAAAGATATTCAGGATCAGATTACTTATCCGCTTACTACCTCGCTCCTTGGGATACCGGGTGTGAAAACGATTCGAAGTACCTCGATGTTCGGAATGTCATTTATCTATGTCATTTTTGAGGATAATATTGAATATTACTGGAGCCGCTCCCGTATTTTGGAAAAGCTAAATTCATTACCTGCGGGGATGTTACCCGAAGGGGTACAGCCTGCATTGGGACCGGATGCTACGGCATTGGGGCAGATATTCTGGTATACCCTGGAAGGGCGTAATCCGGAAACCGGGAAGCCTGCCGGCGGATGGGATCCGGAAGAGCTTCGTAGTTTACAAGATTTTTACGTGAAATATGCACTTTCATCCGCAGAAGGGGTAGCTGAAGTATCTTCTGTCGGAGGATTCGTAAAAGAATATCAGATAGAACTGAATCCCGAAACAATGAAAGCATTTAATATATCGGTGATGGATGTGATGAATGCGGTTAAGAAGAGTAATCTTGACATTGGAGCGGAGACGATGGAAATCAATAAGGCCGAATACCTGATTCGCGGATTAGGGTACGTGAAAAATATTTCAGATTTACAGCAGGCGGTTATTACAGTGCGCAACGGGATACCCGTCCGATTGGGTGAAATAGCTTTCGTTACTACCGGTCCGGCTCCGCGCCGGGGAGGTTTGGATAAAGAGGGGGTTGAAGCTGTTGGAGGAGTGGTTGTAGCCCGTTATGGCTCTAATCCGCAGGAAGTGATCAACCATGTGAAAAATAAAATCCGGGAGATGGATTCCGGGATGCCTCAGAAGACACTTGCCGACGGAACGGTTTCGAAAGTTACGGTGGTGCCTTTTTATGACAGAACTACTTTGATCCAAGAAACAATAGGTACTCTCGAAACGGCTCTTACTCATGAAGTGTTGATCTGTATTATTGTAATTATAATATTGGTGCTTAATCTGCGGGCTTCTGTTGTAATTGCCGGGATGCTGCCGATCGGAGTGCTTGCCACTTTCATAATCATGCGTTATGCCGGTATTCAGGCTAACATCGTGGCATTATCCGGAATTGCGATAGCAATTGGTGTAATGGTTGATGTAGGTGTGGTTTTTGTAGAAAATATCATCCGGTATATGGAGATGCCCGAAAATAAAAATGTACGTCATGGGAAGCCTTTGGTTACTATAATTTATAAGGCTGTCAGTGAAGTATCGGGCGCAATATCCACCGGTATGGCTACAACAATTATCAGCTTCCTGCCGGTTTTTGCAATGCAGGCACAGGAGGGCCGGTTATTTGCTCCGTTGGCTTATACCAAAACTTTCGCATTGCTCTCAGCCTTTTTCCTGGGACTGATCATTCTGCCCACGATAGCGTATTATTTATTTTCAATAAAAATAAATAGCTCCCGCCTTCGGTTCTTTTTTAATATTTTATTACTGATAGCCGGTATTGGCTTTGCCATCGCCTGGGATCTGCTGCCCGCATTGGCTCTTTCGCTGATCGGATTAAATAATCTATTGGCGAAATACTATAAACGGCAAAAAACAGCTCATTATGTTTCGATAGTCCTTGCACTTTTGACTGCGTTGTATTTTTTGACAGAACAATGGTTACCGCTGGGGCCTCAGAAAGGTTTTGCTATAAATATCCTTTTTGTGTCAGGGGCGATTTCGATTATACTCGGCGGTCTTTGGTTATTGGTTATTTATTACGAACAGATTTTGCGTTGGTGCTTAAATAACCGGCTGAAATTTATGGTCATTCCTATTATTACCATAAGCTCCGGATTTTTGATTTGGTTTGGGTTAAATGGTGTTTTGGGATTTGTCGCGACCGGTTTTGAGCATATTGGCTGGAAGTCATTCCGCCAGACAGCTATTTGGCAAAAAGGGGAGGCGATATTTCCCGGAATCGGGCAGGAATTTATGCCGTCACTGAATGAGGGTTCTTTCCTGTTGATGCCTACGACGATGCCTCATACAGGAGTGAGCCAGAATCTGGAATATATTGAAATGCTGGATCGCCGGTTAGCAGCTATTCCTGAAGTAGAAAATGCCATTGGCAAATGGGGACGGGTAAATTCGGCACTCGATCCGGCTCCGGTACAGATGTTTGAAAATACGATTAATTACCGCTCTGAGTATTTGTTGGACGAGAATGGTAAAAAGAAGCGCTTCCGGACAGATGGTTCAGGTGGTTATATTATGAAAGACGGCTCCGTTTACAATGTTGCTTCGGGATTCCGGTTGATTCCTGCCGATAGTCTGATTGAAGATAAAAATGGAGAATATTTCAGACAATGGCGTCCGGAAATAAAAAATACAAACGATATCTGGCAAGAGATCGTGAATGTCTCACATCTGCCGGGAATGACATCCGCTCCTAAATTACAGCCGATAGAAGCTCGTTTGGTAATGCTTTCTACCGGTATGCGTGCTCCTATGGGGATTCGTATTTCCGGTCCTGATCTGGAGTCCGTCGAAGCAGCCGGAAAAGCGATTGAGTATGCCCTAAAAGAGGTGCCGTCTGTTATTCCGTCTTCTGTATTTTATGATAGAGCTGTGGGTGCTCCTTATCTGGAAATTAAGTTGAATCGCGAAAATATGGCTCGTTACGGAGTGAACGTCATGGATTTCCAGGAGATGTTGAGTGCTGCTATCGGAGGGATGCCTCTGACAACCACTGTTGAGGGGCGAGAGCGTTTTGCTGTACGTTTACGCTATGCCCGCGAGTTTAGAGATAATCCCGAAGATTTGGCTAATTTGCTGATAGCTACCCCTGTCGGAGCTCAGGTTCCGTTGCAGGAACTTGCTTCGATAGAATATTCGAAGGGAGCGCAAATGATCCAGAGTGAGAATACATTCCTGATCGGAAATGTCATTTTTGATAAAGTTCCGGGGAAAGCCGAAGTGGATGTTGTACGAGAAGCTGCTGCTATCCTAAATAATAAAATCATATCCGGCGAATTGACGTTAGATAAAGGTGTCACTTTTAAGTTTGCCGGTAACTATGAGCAGCAAGAGCGCGCAGCCAAGCGTCTGGCAATTGTAATTCCTGTTGCGTTGTTACTTGTTTTACTATTATTGTATTTCCAATTCCGTACCTGGACTGCGTCATTAATTCATTTCTCGGGGGTATTTGTTTCTTTCTCCGGCGGATTCCTTTTGTTGTGGCTTTATGGACAAGAGTGGTTTTTGAATTTTAGTATCGGCGGTGAAAATCTTCGAGATCTGTTTCATGTTTATCCGGTTAACCTGAGCGTTGCCGTTTGGGTTGGTTTTATCGCCCTTTTTGGTGTGGCTACAGACGACGGAGTATTAATGGGTTCATATATCCATCGTGTATTTTTAGAACGTGACCCGAAAACGAAAACAGAAATACGAGAAGCAGTTGTTGTTGCCGGCCTAAAGCGAGTT
>JAVWBH010000191.1:1293-5836 GCA_036649595.1 Bacteroidales bacterium | reverse complement strand
GGGACTAACGATTCCTGATGAAGGAGTTATTTTGATTGACGGACAGCCGGTCAATCATCATACGATTCAGCAGGTTCGCAGTAAGATTGCCTGGGTGCCACAGGAAATTCATTTGCCTTATGAATTGGTTTGTGAAACGGTGATGGCTCCATTTGAGCTAAAAGTAAATCAGGCATTACGGTTGGATGAAGCCCGTATGTATAAACTTTTCCATGAATTAGGATTGGATAATACATTATACCAGCGTCGAATGCAGGAGATTTCAGGTGGCGAACGGCAACGGTTGATGATTGCCCTTGCAGTATTACTTAACAAGAAAATATTACTGCTGGATGAACCGACCTCGGCGATAGATCCTCAAACACGTGAAAAGATGATCGCATTTTTGCAGTCATTGGATGTAACATTACTTTCTGTAACTCATGACTTGCAGTTTGCAGAAAGTTGTCATCGAACTATCTCTATCTCCAAATTACGTGATCTCTTATGAATACTCCTCCTATTACTCTTTTTCATCTTTTTATAGGGCTTCTGTTGGTGATCATACCGGCAGTTATCCTTTATCATTACCGTACGGGAATTGTGAAAGATATGTTTGTTGCTGTTGCGCGAATGGTATTTCAATTGTTTCTGGTGGGCTTTTATCTGAATTACCTTTTTGCATGGAATAACGTATGGGTAAATATAGGCTGGTTGTTATTAATGACCGGAGTTTGTGCTTTTGATTTGATTAAGCGAATTCATTTATCTTGGCGGGTTTTATTTATACCGGTTTATTTTGCCGTATTCATCTCTCTTTCTACTATTGCCGTCTATTTTTTAAAAGGGGTACTTCAGCTGGAAGATTTGTTTGATAGCCGTTATTTTATTCCTATTTGTGGAATTCTGTTGGGAAATATTCTTTCTTCCAACGTTATAGGAATCAATGCTTTCTATAGCAGCATTGCCCGTGAGCAGCAGATGTATCATTATTTGCTTGGTAACGGGGCGACTATGCAGGAAGCACAACGCCCTTTTATTCGCCAGTCGTTAATTAAGGCATTCAATCCCGCGATTGCAAGCATGGCCGTAATGGGGCTGATTGCATTGCCCGGGACGCTGATCGGACAGATTATCGGAGGAAGTTCGCCCGATCTTTCCATCCGTTATCAAATTATGATCATGGTTATAAACTTTTCGGCATCCATTTTATCGGTATTAATTAGTTTGCAATTATCCGTTAAATATACCTTTGATAAATATGGACGATTGAAAAAAGAAGTTCTGCTATAATCGGTTTATTCCGGATAATAGGTGATGGAGCGGGAGGCGGCAACCTCTGCGTCTCCATTTTTTTTGATTAATTGTTTTGTCCAGTTCCCGTGTAAATCCCATTCATAAATATATTCTTTAATCTCTTGCGGTTTTATTCCGGTCAGGTCTGTTTCTGTAGTTTTTAATATATTGCCAAGCGGATCATAAAGATATGTTATGGTGGAAACTGGTTTGTTATTCTCATAAAATTCGAGTGTCATATCCGTGAGTAACGTATCATTCTGATAATTCATTTCGGCGTATACCATTAATGAATCCTCTCCTTTCAGCGTGCGGTAGGAGATTATTTTATTTGCCCGGTTATACAAAAACTCGGTACTATTCGTTTGTTTTCCTTCTCCGTCATAGTTGATCTGCTGAGATAAGTTGCCAATGCTGTCATAAACGAATATCTCCCGTTCAAGAGTAATTCCTCCTTCATCTGTTTTTTTAATTTCAGACAGGTATTTTTCAGGCGAATAATAGTAATAATAAATACCAAGCGGATTGTAATAGGCATCATAGTTTACAACTCTTTTCCAATTCATGTCGGGCATATATTCATACGTGATCCGATTGAGCATATTTTCAAATAAATCAGTGTATATCACTTCTGTGGCATATCCGTTCCGGTCATGGAGGATCTCGGATTTGGCAATCAATACTTTTTCCAAATTAGAAAGATTCTCGACTGTGCGAATCTGGTCCGGATTATATTTTTCTTCCAAAATATAACTTTCAACTCCTACATCCCGTAAATTGGCAACGCCGGTAGGGATCACAACGGTAAGCGTCTGTGACTTAACCGGACCTTTCAGGTCTGCGCGAAAAGCATTGTTGTTATACTGAGGTTTATCTGATAGCTGTGCCGTCAGATAAACTGTGTTTAGCAGTAGTAGCGAAAGAAAAATATATTTAAAGGGAAGTGCCATATTCAGTGGTATATAAAATGTTATCAGACTCTGTTTAAAATAGAACAAAGCAGAAGTGTTTTCTGTTTAATTTTTGTTTTTTCAATTTTCATCCTCTGAAATCAATAGAAATAATTCGTATCTTCGGGCGATTTTTTAAGAGATTAACTGAAAAGCTAAGATATGAGTAAGAAATTTGCTGAATATTCTGCCTTTAATCTTTCAGATGTAAACAAGGAAGTTTTAAAGAAGTGGGATGAAAAAGACGTGTTCCAGAAGAGCATGACCGAACGGGAGGGATGTCCTTCCTTTGTTTTTTATGAAGGTCCGCCTTCTGCAAACGGTATGCCCGGTATTCACCACGTAATGGCTCGCTCTATCAAGGATATTTTCTGTCGTTATAAAACCATGAAAGGCTTCCACGTAAAGCGTAAAGCCGGATGGGATACGCACGGACTACCGGTAGAGCTTGGTGTAGAGAAGAGTCTGGGTATTACGAAAGAAGCGATCGGAAAAACGATTACAGTAGCAGAATATAATGCGGCTTGTCGTAAAGACGTCATGAAATATACGAAAGAATGGACTGACCTGACCCATAAAATGGGATATTGGGTTGATTTAGAGAATCCGTATATTACTTATGATAATCGTTATATAGAAACCCTTTGGTGGTTGCTTAAACAATTGTATAATAAAGATTTCCTTTATAAAGGATATACGATTCAGCCTTATTCGCCGGCAGCGGGAACCGGGTTGTCTACTCATGAACTGAATCAGCCGGGCTGTTACCGTGATGTAAAAGATACAACGGTAGTTGCGCAGTTTAAAATTAAAAATCCGGCACAGGAACTGACTCAGCATGGAGATGCTTATTTCTTGGCATGGACAACTACTCCATGGACATTGCCTTCAAACACCGCATTGTGTGTAGGTCCGAATATCGATTATGTGGCCGTACAGAGCTTCAATCCGTATACTGGCGTGCCAATGACTGTGATTTTGGCTAAACCGTTATTGCTTTCTTTGTTTAATGCCAAGGCTCAGGATTTGGCATTGGAAGATTACAATACCGGCGATAAACTGGTTCCTTTCAAGGTTATTGCCGAATATAAAGGTTCTCAGTTGGCAGGAATGGAATACGAGCAATTGATGCCATGGGTGAATCCGGGCGAGAATGCATTCCGTGTGATTACTGGCGACTATGTAACAACAGAAGACGGAACAGGTATCGTACACATTGCCCCTACTTTTGGTGCAGATGACGACCGTGTTGCAAAAGCAGCCGGGATTCCGCCATTAATGATGATTGATAAAGACGGAAATCGACGTCCGATGGTTGACATGTCGGGCCGTTTCTTCCGTTTGGAAGATCTGGATGCGGATTTCGTAAAAGCGAATGTTAATGTAGCTCTGTATAGTGAATATGCCGGCCGTTTTGTGAAGAATGCATATGATAGCAATCTGACTGAAAACGACGCTACGCTGGATGTTGACCTGTGTGTCATGTTGAAACAGAACAACCAGGCATTTAAAATAGAAAAGCATACACACAGTTATCCTCATTGTTGGAGAACTGACAAACCGGTGCTTTATTATCCGCTTGACAGCTGGTTTATCAAAACAACAGCTTGCCGTGAGCGCATGATTGAGTTAAACAATACAATCAACTGGAAACCGGCGTCTACCGGAACAGGCCGTTTCGGAAAATGGCTGGAAAATCTGCAGGACTGGAACTTATCCCGTTCTCGTTACTGGGGTACTCCTCTTCCGATTTGGCGTACAGAAGACGGTTCGGAAGAAATCTGTATCGGTTCGGTCGAAGAGTTGTATAATGAAATAGAAAAAGCAGTTGCAGCCGGTGTCATGGAAATAAATCCGTTCGCTTCTTTCGAAGCAGGGGTGATGACGCAGGATAATTATGATAAAATCGACTTACATCGTCCGTATGTGGATGATATTACGTTGATTTCGCCAACCGGAAAACCAATGAAGCGTGAATCGGATTTGATTGACGTTTGGTTTGACTCAGGAGCTATGCCATATGCTCAGTTGCATTATCCGTTTGAAAATAAAGAGATTTTCGATAATAAGGATGTGTATCCGGCTGATTTCATTGCAGAAGGGGTAGACCAGACGCGCGGTTGGTTCTTTACCTTGCATGCCATTGCAACGATGATTTTTGATTCGGTTTCATATAAGGCGGTTATTTCGAATGGTCTGGTGTTGGATAAGACCGGCAACAAGATGTCAAAACGTTTAGGAAATGCGGTTGATCCGTTCGAAACAATTGACAAGTACGGTTCGGATCCTCTTCGTTGGTATATGATTACCAATGCATC
>JAVWBH010000191.1:0-1283 GCA_036649595.1 Bacteroidales bacterium | reverse complement strand
ATCTGAAATTTGATACAGAAGGTATTGATGAGGTTCGCCGTAAGTTTTTCGGTACACTTTACAATACATACTCGTTTTTTGCCTTGTATGCGAATGTTGACGGATTCTCATTCCGGGAAGATGAAATTCCGGTAGCAGAACGTCCGGAAATCGACCGCTGGATCATTTCTGTGTTAAATACATTGGTGAAAGAGGTAGATGAGAATTTAGCTGCTTACGAGCCGACACGCGCAGGACGTGCAATTTCAGAGTTCGTAAACGATAACCTTTCGAACTGGTATGTTCGTTTAAATCGTAAGCGTTTCTGGGGTGGCGATATGACAAAAGACAAACTATCGGCTTATCAGACCCTTTATACCTGTCTTGAGACCGTAGCTAAGTTGATGGCTCCTATTGCGCCTTTCTATGCAGACAAACTATACGGAGATCTGATTGCAGCTACCGGCCGTGCAGAAGACAAATCGGTTCATCTTGCGATGTTCCCGGTTGCTGATAATGCATTGGTGGATGAGTCTTTAGAAAGACGTATGAAACTTGCTCAAGACATCACTTCTATGGTGCTTGCTCTTCGTCGCAAGGTAAATATCAAAGTGCGTCAGCCATTGAGCGTATTAATGGTGCCGGTACTGGATAACCAGCAGAAGGCCGATATTGAAGCGGTAAAAGGGCTTATCCTGAATGAGGTGAATGTGAAAGAGATGAATTTTGTTGATAATGCCGCCGGTATTTTGGTAAAACGAATCAAACCTGATTTCAAAAAACTCGGACCGCGTTACGGTAAAATAATGAAGCAGATCGCTGCATTATTGGCTGAATTACCGCAAGATGCAATTGCCCACTTTGAAAAAGACGGAAAATATGTGTTGGATGTAGCAGGTACTCCTGCCGAAATTCTGACAGATGATGTTGAAATCATCTCAGAAGATATCCCGGGCTGGTTGGTTGCGAATGAAGGCCGTTTGACCGTCGCTTTGGATATTACCATCACAGAGGACCTTCGCAAAGAAGGGATTGCCCGTGAATTGGTAAATCGTATCCAGAATTTGCGTAAATCAGGAGGTTTGGAAATCACAGATAAAATCGATGTGACAATTTCCCGCAATCCGCTTACCGACGAAGCTGTAGAGGTTTATAAAAACTATATCGCTTCACAGGTTTTGGCCAATTCGGTAGAACTTGGCGAAGTAGGTGCGGATGCCTCTGAACTGGAAATGGATGATTTCAGTTTATATGCCGAAATTAGAAAAGCATAATTAAATACAGATATGAAAAAGTAGGATAAA
>JAVWBH010000190.1:0-5878 GCA_036649595.1 Bacteroidales bacterium | reverse complement strand
AAAATACCAAAACCGATGGGTGAGTCGCCTTAATTTTAGCTATAAAACCTTCTATCTCGAAACAGATCCCGTTCACAACTCCGCTACGAATTGCCGTTTCCGTACTATAGCCCACCAATGGCAGATCACCACAAGGTGCTACCTCCGGCAGTTTACCGGTAAATTCATGCAAAGCCCGCAAACGAAGATGAATACCCGGAGCTATATTGCCCCCCTCAAACACACCGTTCTCATTCATAAAGTCATACGTAATAGCCGTACCGGCATCTATGACAATTACGGCTTGCGAGCCCGTTTGTTCAAAAGCACCGGCAATAGCGGCAACCCGGTCACAACCAAGCGTATGGGGTGTTTTATATCCGATCCTGAATGGCAGCGGCGTATGTGAAGTCAAGTCGACAAACAGATCAAAAGAAGCACTCAGGAAAGAAAGCACAGATGCCGGCAATGGTTTTACCGCCGACAAAATACAATGATGAATATCATATTGAGTTTTCCACTCGTTTATTAAACTTGTGGTCAGCACTTCCGTTTCATTAAACGCAACTAATGTTTCTCCTTCAAAAAAGGCTGCTTTTGCTTTTGTATTACCTTGATCAATTACCAGATTCACTTTACCCGATTTTTGACAAAGTTAAACAAAACAACACGATTTCCTTAATTTCATCACCGAAATGTTACGATATCTTGTTTTTCCTATTCGCAAGGGACTTAAAAACACACGTTAAAACAGAGCGGATGCTCTTTTTGGTTTAATAAATAATTACATTTGCATAAAAAGCAATCAAACTATTATTCTTTTTACAAATCAATGAAACGATCACCGGTTGCCCTGCTAAAAAAAATCATTCGTTCTCTGAGACATTTTTACAAGGGAACGCATATTCTTCGACTGGTCGTTGCGGTCTTTGTTGTTTTCATGTTGTTTTTCGATGAAAACAGCATTTACAAAAGCACGCAATACCGTTTTAAAATTCGGGAATTGAATAAAGAGATCAATTACTACAAAAAAGTTATCGAAGAAAGCAAAAACAAGCTAAACGAACTAAACTCCAGTCCGGAAAATCTGGAGAAATTTGCGCGCGAACAATTTCTGATGAAGAAAGAAAATGAAGACATCTATTTGCTCGAACCGCGCGATTAACAAATAAACCCACATACACCCATTACCGAATGAAGCAAAAATTCTCAATGTACCTGTATCAGATATCGGCGATGGCCGTACTGCTTTCGGCCGCCTTTTATCTGGTCGAGCCGATATACACCCGCTATATCTTTGCGGCCGGTGCCGCCGGCATGGCTGTTGCCCGATTAAGCCAACACGACACCAGCAAAAACCTGCGCATCAACCGATTAATGCGTCTGCAGAAAATTGCTCCTCTTTTTATCGTGGGAGCCTCCTACTTCATGTTCAAACCCCACAATCAATGGATCCCGCTCCTGCTGGTAGCTGCTTTCATCGAACTGTATACGTCGTTCATGATTTCAAAAGAAGAACAAAAAGATGAAATAAAGAGAAGCCGGTGATTTTTAAAATCTTACCGACTCTACGTCAAAAGATACCCAAAAGAGGATTTACACAAAGTAGATCCTCTTTTTTTTGCCCTGTCGCGTGTCCGCATCCGCCCGGAGCATCGGTCGTTAATAATCTGAAACCTACTTGTTAAGGGATAAATTCGATATTATCTTTGTATCGCTGAAACACTCCTGTTCATCAGCTTCACCAACCTCATTTAATTAATTGCTAAAACGGTTTTACGCTCGCTCAAAGAGAAACCGTTTTATTTTACATTTAATAATAACACGATGGTTTTACTGTTTTTATCTTTATTCATTATAGTAATCGCCTTTTTATGGTGGTTGCAACGGCGACATGTTTCTTTTTCAAAACGCGTTTTAGCAGGAATCGTATTAGGGCTTGCTACGGGTGCACTCTTCCAGTTCGGATTAAACCAAGAGCAACTCAACACCCTGCTCCCCTGGGCCAACCTGATCGGCGACGGCTACATCCGCCTGTTACAGATGATTGTCATTCCGCTGATTTTCATCTCTGTTCTTTCCGCAATCATCAAAATCGACCATCAGGAGAAGGGTGTCGGTACCATCTCCCTGCGCATCATATCTGTTTTGATCGGTACCGCTATAATCGCCGCTATTATAGGGATTACCGTAACAAACCTTTCCGGGTTATCAATGGACGGAATCTATAACGGAGCCGCAGAAATAGCGCAAAGCGATCTGCTGCAACAGCGGTCGGCCGAATTAGCCAACCATTCTTTCGCAGAAAGATTATCAAACCTGATCCCAACCAACATTTTCCAGGATTTAGCCGGATCAAGAAGTACGTCTACGATCGGAGTAGTAATATTTTCCGCCCTTTTGGGTATTGTAGCCCGAAAAATGAAACGGAAACAACCGGAGTCATTCACCTTTTTCAAAAATATGGTCACCAGCCTGCACGACGTGATCATGCAACTGATAAAATTCGTATTGCGCCTTACACCCTACGGAGTAGCGGCCCTGACCATTCGGATTGCCGCAGAAAGCGACGCTTCGCAAATATTAAAACTGGGGTATTTCATTCTGGCATCTTATTTGGCAATCATCATCATGCTGATCATTCACCTGATCATCCTGATGGCCGTTGGCGTACACCCGGGCAGTTATCTGAAGAAGGCTTTTCCTGCGCTGATTTTCGCCTTTACATCCCGAAGCAGCGTCGGAACAATTCCGATCAATACGCAAACCCAGATCAGCCAATTCGGCGTAAAAGAAGGCATTGCCAATCTTGCCGCTACTTTTGGAGCTACAATCGGCCAAAACGGTTGCGCGGCTCTTTATCCGGCTATGCTGGCGGTGATGATCGCACCTACTGCCGGAATCGACCCGACGAATATCCGCTTTTTATTGGAACTCATATTGGTTATTGCCGTCAGCTCATTCGGAGTGGCCGGTGTGGGAGGTGGCGCTACTTTTGCGGCCCTGATGGTATTATCAACCATGAACCTGCCTGTCGGGCTTGTCGGTCTGCTCATATCTGTCGAACCGCTTATCGACATGGGACGCACTACGTTGAATGTAAACGGATCAATCGTAGCCGGCATTGTAACCAACAAACTTTCTAAAGAAAACCAAACGTCCGAACCGGCAGGATAGTTATCTATACCTAAGGATCATTGGCCAGACAAACACCTTGTTTACTCTTATTTTAAGAGATTATATAAAAGCAGAAAAGTCGTGATAATCGAATTGAGAATCCTGGCTTTTCTGCTTTGGAGGGTGTTTTTCTCAATAGAGACCTCATCCACTCTTACTCCAAAATATTGTATAAAAAAACACTTTGATAGTCAATATATTTTGATTATCAAAGTGTTCTAGTTTTGCTATTGGTTCCATAATCGCCATTATGGAGCGATATGATTAATCGAAACAATTTATTTCTTTAGAATGGAATATATAAAAAACGAATCCCCTTCGACAAAGGAAGGGGATTCTTAATATTTTTTATAGTGCAGTAAGTTGAGACATAGCCAACTAGGGCACTTTTATATCAACAAAGTTATAATATTTATTTTACTAATCAAGAGCTATCCCTGAACATTTAGTAATTATTTCTTTAATTTCACAAGATGATCCTCTAAATAAAACACTTACATCCACATTAAATTCAGACTCTCTATTAGTTGATACTCTTGAGATCATATAGCTTAATACTTTAATAGCACCACTAAGTTTATTTTTATCACCCTCCATTTTCCCCGCAGGTCCATTAGCTATAGACAAAGGAAGAGATATGTCAAATAGAGCGGCATTATGCGCACATGTATTTCTTACATTCCTTAATACACCTCTGGCCGAACGGTTACGTTTCTTCAAACAGCTTCTTAGATAGCAAGTCACCTCCCTACTCCCTTATACAACAAGAGGGTATGTTTTTGGGAGAGCACACCCTCCCGTAAAACTTCAGATAAACTTGTTAAGGCAATACGAATTATACATTCGACACCTCAATGCTTTTGGCAACACGACTTTTACTATTGCCTTTTTTATTAGTTCCTATAATATAATTGCTGTAAGAATGATATGAGATAAGTTTTGACGTCGCTACGCAGCAAACGAATGTCAGAATCGCCATCCCGGGAATCGCTAAATAAACCGGAATTATTGGATTCGTAACATCTCCTTGGATAAATAACGGAGCGATATTGCTCAGAAAGAACATATGCATCAGATATATACCAAAAGACATTTCAGAGATGGAAGCTATGATCTTAGGCGTCTTTGCCTGTTTGATACAAGTGAAAAGTATAAATGCTCCGAAAGTGGCACACAATACATTCGGTGTACAGAATTCCCAAGCCCATTCGAGTGTTGGTGTATCTATCGACACACCCGGCACGCCTTGTTGCCAAAACGACCATCCGGTGAAGAGCGCTCCGCTGAGTAAACATACACTCCCTACGATAAGACGTTTCTTCTGCGTCCAGTTTAGATGAAATCGGATATAATGGGCAAGCACAAGGTAGCCAAGATAGCCGGAGAAGTACCAAAGCATTGAAAATTTGTTCCAAAAACATTCTCCCCATATCTCCGGTGCTATAAATCGTTGTATCCAAGGTATAAAACACGATACGATAAATAAACCGATAAAAATAAGTTCCTCTTTCGCTTTCGATCTTTCTAACCAAGGAGAAACGACGGGGATAATCAGATACAGACTTATCAGTGGATACATAAACCAAAGATGTCCCGCCATCGATGGAAAGTTCCACGGTAATAATTTAAAATCACGGATAGACTGCTCCCAACTCATACCGTCCCATAACAGCGGCAGGAACGAGTATGCAAGCATAAAGATTATCATGGGGGGAAGGATGCGAGAGAAACGGCTCTTATAGAAACTTGTCATGGATGCCCCTTTTCGCATCGGCACTAGCAGGAATGCCGAAATGATCATAAATAGCGGTACGCAGATACGGGCTAAGAATCCATCATAGAATGCTACCCAAAATCGATTACTCTCGTTAGCCAGCATCGACATATTGCCGGCAAGTCCTGACGAATCGGCGGCGTAGAAACTCTCACTCGAATGCACCAAAATTACTAAAAAACAAGCGATTACCCGGATGTAGTCTATGAAAGCTACTCTTTGATTAGTGTTATTACTCATTGATAAAAGATTACTTTTTGAATTCGAATCGAATTCTGATTCACAAATGTGTTTATTTAAATTTATATAATACAAGTTGTAAAAATAGAATTTAAATCCGAGCTTATGAAGACAATCCGAATACTAAATATCAATTAGACTATATCTCAAAAGAAGTTAGGGTTGTACTTGCCAACTTTTATTGGACAAAAGTTAAGCTGCATTTGAAGACTTTGTCATTTCATTTATTATATACAGTTTTGAAAACTCGATCGTAATGTGTTCTTTCTTTTCCCATTATTCAAAATTGAGTTTTTTAGCTTAACTCATTGTCCGGGTAAAATTGGCAACTCCAGTGAATAGATAAGTTACTATTATATATATAAAACAAACTGTATCAGTAAATAAAAAATAGAGTTGCCATATAGGTATTCCCAACTCCTCTAACCGTGATTTAAAACTTACATTCTGTTGTTTACAATACAGGACAATGGCCGCGATTTCCTCCTTAGTCATCATAATAATGTTGTTTTCCAACAAAGATATAGAGGTCACTATCATTAGGAAAGATATCTTTCACCGGAGACTTACGGATGAATAGATAGAGAAAAAAGAGGGAGCGCAAATATTATCAATATGGCGCTCCCTCTTTCTATTTTGCTATTTATGGCAATGGGCAGGTGGTTTCTCTCGGAGATGTATATTCTACGATTTAAATCGTTGTTCATG
>JAVWBH010000189.1:1743-5890 GCA_036649595.1 Bacteroidales bacterium | reverse complement strand
CACGGACAAAGCATCCCTTATCATTGGATGGATAACAAACCCGTTGTAATAATCAAAGTGAAATTTAGGCCCATCTCCGTAAAACGAATCACCGGCATACCACTCCTCAAATCGGTTAAAAGCATAATCTACGACGCTTTTATTCCATTCTCCGGTAAATTCTTTCAATGCACACTCTATTATAGCCGAAAAGAAAAGCCAGTTTGATTCTAACGGTTTGAAATTGCGGGTAAACAGGAATTCGTTTACAATCCTTTGCTGGGTGAGTGTATCCAGCTTTTCCCATAACTGAGTAGGAGCACGCAATAACCCTTGCGCCAGAAAAGCTGCATCAACAAGCGCCTGAAGATCTGTACGAAAGTTTAAATAATCAGGAGCCGAAGGATCTACCGAATTGCGCAATGAACTCAATGTTAAATCAATATATTTTTTACGCAGACGTCCTTCAGGGGTTTGATCCTCTCCTAATTCCAACCAAGGAGCAATCCCGACAACAACGCGGCCAAATGCCTCGAGATGAGACACATGCTTTCTCTCCCGCTTTGACCCAGGCGTCAAAGCAACCGGCATTAGCTCTTTTAACTTATTCTGACTAAGGCAAACTAATACCGGATCTGAGATTTTAAGCATCGACTGAATCCACAAATCCCTTTCTGAAAATGTCTTCGGAGTATTGGCCGAAAGAGAATTCACATATATCAAGCAAAATAAGGAAACAAATAACGTGTATTTCATAGCGATCAATTATTACCTGATAATATCCGTTTGTATCGAACCAATGCTTCTACGAAATAATAGTCGGCATACGACAAAGGAACATCCAATTCATATCCCTTTGCTTTAAATCCGACAGAATGTTTAAGTATGAAATTTCTATTTTCCCCGGGTTTTGCCATGTAATTATCCGACGCCAGCGATCGTATCTGTTGCTGTGCAAAGCCGAGATATTCTTTTTCTTTTATTTTATCGTCGACAAGTGTACTGAGCTCTATCAATGCAGACGCGATGATTGCACCGGCCGAAGCATCTCGATAGGTATGGGGAATATCAGGACAATTAAAATCCCAATAAGGAATCTTGTCCGAAGGCATCCCCGGATGATACATCAGATAGTTCGCTATCTTTTGGGCAAAATCCAAATATGTTTTATCACCTGTCTCACGGTACATCATCGTATATCCGTAAAGTCCCCATGCTTGTCCGCGAGCCCAAGAAGAAGAATCAGAAAAACCCTGTACGGTTTGTTGGTTAAGAACATCCCCTGTTTTCTGATCATAATTAACTAAATGGAAAGAACTCCCATCTGGGCGAAAATGACATTCACGTGTTTTATCGGCATGTGAAGTAGCCAGACGATAATAATCTTTATTTCCTGTTAATCGGGATGCGGTCGTTAACAATTCCAGATTCATCATATTATCAATAATCACAGGAAAGGACCATTTTTTATTATCCCATGATTTAATACATCCCACTTCACTGCTAAACCGGGTTGATAATGACTGGGCGGTTTGTTCTATAATCGGTATAAAAGAAGAATCATTTGTTAAACGATAGGCATTTCCATAACTGCACATAATAATAAATCCGACATCATGATTATCGGTTGTGTACTGCTGATCTTTTACCCGCTCGCTCATTGTCAAGGCCGCTTTCTTCACATGCTGATCCTGCGAATTTTCATATAAGTACCACAGAGTTCCCGGGAAAAAGCCACTCGTCCACCACGACGATTTACACGTCATCAACTCCCCGTCTGCTTTTATACTCCGAGGCAATAACGCTTCTTTATTCTCTAGAATCTCATACATCCGCAGAGACTGTTCTGCAGAGAGGGCGAGTGCCTCATCAACGATTTCTTCTATTGGTTTCTGGGGAGTGTGTAGACAAGAAGATGCGAATAATAAGAGTGAAAAAAGGGACAATGATAATTTAACTAACTTCATTCTATTTCTTTATTAAAATAACTGGTGTGATGACTTTTCTGCTATTTCTGAAAAGGGTTCTTTTCCGGCAGATAAGATGTAGCAAAAATAGATTGCGTTTCTACTTAGAGAATGCTAAAATCGTTCATTTAAATAAAAGGATAATACACGGTATTTTCGATTCGATCTTTATTATTTATATTTGAATCAAAATTCATACAGACTATCCGATGGCTATTCAGCCAGCTGATACTCATTCATCACAATACTTTAGATCTTAATCAGTTGAAATCTTTTTTATGAATCGACACTCTTTTTTACTGACGGTTATTTTCGTCTTATTTACACTTAAGTCATACGCAATGAAAGACATCTATTTTCAACACATTAATGTTGAAAACGGACTCTCTCAGACGACGGCTTTTTCCCTTTATCAGGATGAATTTGGCATAATATGGATCGGTACGCGTGACGGCCTGAATTATTATGATGGTAATAAAGTAAAGGTTTACAAACCGGTTTCAAGAGATTCGACTTCTCTCTTCGGAAATAACATCGAAAATATTGTTGGTGATAAAAAAGGATCTATTTATATCAAATGCAAAAATGGTTTAGTCAAATATGATTTAAAGAAACAACAATTCTCCACGATAACAGATGCCGGCATCTATGCAATTTCCTATGGACGCCACCAATTGTGGGTAGGTCGAAAAAATAAGGTTGAATATCTAAACGATGACAATATACTGGAAAGTTTTTGTTCATTCAACACTTCCGATATCGAAATATCGAGCCTATTGGAAAGCAAAGGAGGCCAATTATTCATTGGCACCAAAGAATCAGGTTTATACCTAGTCGGCGATAACAAGGTTCCGCAACTTTTAATAGCCTCAATAGGAATATCTTCTATTTACGAAGACAGTAAAGAGAATATCTGGATTGCCTCTAGAGGCAGCGGTTTGTATCTTATCTCAAAAGAGGGTAAAATACATAACTTCTGTTATGAACCAGAGAAAACAAATTCCCTTCCAAGCAACATTGTGCGATGTATTGTAGAAGACAACTTCGGTTTTTTCTGGATCGGCACAATGGATGGATTGGTACGCTTCGATCAGGCCACTAGTACTTTCGCCCGGATTAATAGTGCGGATAACATTTCACAACAGGGTAACTACAAATCAGTAATCTCGATCATAAAAGATGAACAGGGGTCAATCTTAAGTGGCACTTATCATGGTGGGATCCGACTTTTTAATCCGGAATTTGAAATTTACAAATATTACTATGCCGGTAATAAAAAACAGACTTTCCAAGAAAATGCCCCCACAGTGGGCCAGATTATTCATGATTCTTCTGACAATTTATGGATTACCACTGAAGGAGGAGGCATCAGCTATTACAATCGGAATGATCAGTCATTCAAAACATTCGCTTTCAATCCAAACACGAATAGTATTTCGTCCGACATTATCAAATCGATCTATTTAGACTCCCTAAGAAATCAGCTCTGGATCGGTACGATCTTTGCCGGCCTCGATTGTTATTCGTTAGACCGGAAGCAATTTGTTAATTACCGATCAAAAAATCAAGATACCACATCGCTGTCGAATAATAGTATCCGCAAAATTATTGGGACAGAGCGCCATTTATATCTAGCTACACATAAAGGGATCTGTATTATGGATCTGGATACGCACGTGTTTGTAAAAATAAAATCCAAATACCATTCTTCTTTTGAAGAGCATCAGATTCTGGATATGGTGTTCGATAAAGAATATAACCAACTGTGGTTTTCCTGTTTCAATGGCCTTTATAGGTATCATATCACCACCGGACAAATTAATTATTATTCCAATAATATTATTTGTGGAAAGAAAAGTTACAATAGAGTAAATAGTATTTTTAAAGACTGCACTGGCAGATTATGGCTGGGCACCTCCGGAGAAGGACTGTTTCTTTATGATTATGATAATGATTCGTTTCACAAATACGAAGGAGTAGCCAAACAATTAGCTAATGAATATGTAATTGCTCTCAACGAATCAAAGATGGGATGCTTGTTAGTGGCAACCAATAGAGGTCTATTCCGAATTGATATAGAAAAAGATCGACTGAATATCTATAATCAAGGGAACGGCTTCCCGATCAGTGTTATTAATGACAACAGCATCTTCGTGGCCCGAAACGGTGAGATTTTTATTGGCGGCATCAACGGAATGGTA
>JAVWBH010000189.1:0-1733 GCA_036649595.1 Bacteroidales bacterium | reverse complement strand
TTCTATGAAAAAGCACTCCATCGTTCACCAAAAAACTACCAGATCAACTTTACAAATCTGGAGGTGAATAACATGCCTGTCAAACCAAACGACGGAAGCGGTCTGATAAATGAGGCTCTCGGTTATCTGCAAGAAATAAAGTTAAACCACTATCATAAAACTTTCTCCATTGAATTTGCTACAACCAATTTTGTAAAAACGCTCGAAACAGAAGTTGAGTACATGTTAGAGGGTTTTGATCAGAATTGGGTAACAGCTGGATATCGACGTCTGATTACCTATACGAATCTAAATCCGGGTAAATACACCTTGTTTATCAGGGGTAGGAACCCAGACTGTAACGGATTGCACCCAGAAAAAAGACTTTCTATCATCATCGAACCGCCTTTTTATGAAAGCAATATAGCCTATCTGATTTATATCCTGATTACAGGAGGTATTATTGCCTTTCTGATGCATGTTTATACCACTCGTATACGGCTGAAGGCATCCATTGAATATGAGAAAAGGGAGAAAGAGCAAATTAATTTATTGAATCAGTCCAAATTGAAATTTTTCATTAATATATCTCATGAATTCAGAACCCCCTTAACGCTTATTTCGGGGCAAGCTCAGCAACTGCTTCAAACCGGAAATGTATCTCCCCATATATTTAAGAAATTAGTCAGCATCGAACGTAATGTGAAGCGGATGAGTCATCTGATTGACGAATTACTTGACTTTAGAAAACAAGAACTGGGTTTCAATAAATTAAAGGTCAGTCGTCAGAATGCGATTCCTTTTCTTGAAGAAATATATACTAGTTTTAAAGAGTTTGCTCAGTATAAAAATATTAATTATCTCTTTATCTATCAACAGGAGGAAATAGACCTTTATTTCGATACGACCCAACTCGAAAAAGCGATCTACAATATTTTATCCAATGCCTTTAAATATACCTCCGGCAACGGGCGTATAGCCATATCAGTAGAAGTGATTAATTATAAGGTATATATTCGGGTCGAGGACTCGGGCATTGGCATTCCTGCAGATGCTTGTAAAGATATCTTTACCCGTTTTTATCAGGTGGAGAATGAATCGAACGATTGTGGCGGCACGAAAGGAACCGGCATTGGACTCTCTTTTGCAAAATCAATCATTGATGCACACCAAGGAGCAATTGAAGTCGAGAGTGAAATTAATAAAGGAACCATATTCACCATTATTCTACAGCAAGGTATTCATCATCTCAAAGACGCCGAAGTGATCGAGTCCCCAAATAAAGACCACTATTGTATCAATCATGTGCAGATCCCGGAACAAGAGTTTATCTCCGAGATCCAGTTTTCGGACCACAAAGAAAAAAGGCCTTATATTTTGATTGTAGAAGACAATCAGGAAGTATTGCAATTACTCTTTCAGTTGTTTGAAAACCTTTATAATATCTATACGGCAACCAATGGCCAGGAAGGGGTGGAAATCGCAACCAAACATCAACCGGATATTATTTTGAGCGATATCATGATGCCTGTCATGTCGGGAACCGAGATGTGTATAAAAATAAAAAGCAATCCGTTAACCTGCCATATTCCAATTGTCTTATTGACGGCAAAGGCAGCTATTGATTATACGATCGACGGGTTACTGAAGGGGGCTGACGATTATATCAGCAAACCATTCCACGCCAAGGAATTGATTATGCGATGTAATAACATAGTCAATAGCCGCCGCCTATTACAGGAGCGTTATTCTCT
>JAVWBH010000188.1:0-5909 GCA_036649595.1 Bacteroidales bacterium | reverse complement strand
AGGTTACCGTACCGATGTACGTGTATGTAATCTTTCTTATTTGCAAACAGACTGGTATATCAATCAGATGAAGAGTCCGGCATATAATTCGCCGTCACTGCCAATCGCTCTGACTCCGAAGCAATATGACCAGGCTAAGCTGAACTATGCTTATATTATGAATCTGAGCAAAGATTCGCTGCCATTGTCAACTGCATTAAATTGGCTTTCTTCTGAAGATAAGCGAACGAAATCACTGCAGGGGTATAACGAACGGATTGATTATATTCCGGCCGAAAGCCTGTATATTCCGATTGATTCTGCGGTAGTTGCTAACTCGCCGGTGCTACAGGGTATTGATAAAGATAAGATCTCAAAACAGATGAATATTTCTCTGAAAGGAAAAAATATTGTTACTAAAAATGAGATTGCAATTTTATATATGCTTGACGGTATCAGCAAGGAAGGATGGAAGCGACCGATGTATTATGCTACTACGGTAGGTTCTGATATGTACTTGAATATGAATCCGTACTTTAGCCTTGTGGGACTGGCTTATCAAATTACGCCGGTTAATAGCGGAGGTATGGGTTCTGTGGATACAGAGCGTATGTATGATAATATGATGAACAAATTTTTGTGGGGTGGTATTGAGAATCCGAAAGTATATCTCGATGAAAATAACCGCCGTATGTGCCGTACACTCCGTTTGATGTTCGTTCGTCTGATCGATGCATTGATTGATGAAGGTAAAGACGGGAAGGCTCTCAATGCTTTGAATTTCTGTATGAAGCAGATCCCGGGATACCATGTGCCACATGATTATACTTCTATCTCTTTGGCTCAGGATTATTTCATATTGAAAGAACCTGCTCAGGGACTAGAGCTGTCTGAAACGATTGCTAATAAATCATTGGCAAATCTGAAATGGTATTTTCAGTTGAGACCAAATCAACTTCGTTCGGTTATGTCTGAAGTAGGTCATGATCTGGCCGTCGTTCACAATATCATTGAGATATTAAATAATGCCGGTCAGAAAGAGATTGCGGAAGTTTATAATAAAGAATTCGAAATGTATCATGCCGCCTGGCAGAGAAGCCAGCAAATACGATAAAATAGAATAACAGAGGAAGGCGGGAGATGAAAAGAAAATCATTCTCGCCTTCTTTTGTGTTTAAAAAGCTACTGGTTATGCTTATAGAACAACCTCCTTATCTTTACCGTATGTTTTTTTCTGAGTCATTCTGGCGTATTCAGGGTGAAAACAAAACGGTTTATCTCACTTTCGACGACGGACCTATTCCCGAAGTTACTCCCTGGGTGCTTGATCTGCTCGACTCTTATGATATAAAAGCCACCTTTTTTTGTGTGGGTGACAACGTGGCCCGGCATCCCGAATTATTTAAGGATATCTTAAATCGCGGACACAGGGTAGGCAATCATACGATGAATCACATACAGGCTCCGGGCTATAGCATTCACACTTATCTGACGAATGTAGAAAAAGCGAATGTATTGATTAACAGCAATCTGTTTCGGCCTCCCCACGGATGGATGAAGCGCGGGCAGGCACTTGCCCTGAAACGTAAATACCGTATCATTATGTGGGATGTGGTAACGCGCGATTATAGTAAAAAACTGAATGGAGAACAGGTCTTTTCAAATGTGAAACGTTATGCCAGAAATGGCTCTATTATAGTGTTTCATGATTCTTTGAAGGCAGAAAAAAATCTTCGTTATGCATTACCCCGTTCGATAGAGTGGTTGATTAAAGAAGGATATGAATTTAAAATCTTCTCCTAAGGAGTTATTGATTAAAGCTGAAGCATTAAGACTTGGTTTTGATGCCTGTGGCATTGCGCGTGCCGGACATGTTGCAGATGCTCATTTTGTAGAAGAGTGGTTACAGGAAGGGTGCTCAGCCGAAATGCAGTATATGCATAATCATTTTGAAAAGCGTACTGATCCGCGTCTGTTGGTTGAAGGAAGTAAGTCGGTCATCGTGGTTGCATTGAATTACTATCCTGCCGTCAAACAATCTGAAGCGGTTCCGCAGTTTTCTTATTATGCTTATGGTAAAGATTACCATGAAGTTATAAAGGAGAAACTCCGGTTGCTTTATGAATATATACAGCGGGAAATCAGTCCCGTAGAAGGGAGGATGTTTACAGACTCCGCGCCTGTGCTTGAGCGGTATTGGGCGGTACAAGCCGGCCTTGGTTTTATAGGGAAAAATACACAACTCATTATTCCCGGAAAAGGATCTTATTTCTTTTTAGGTGAACTGATTCTTGATTTAGAATTAATACCGGATACACCTTTGCGACTTTCGTGCGGAAATTGTACCCGATGTATGGAGGCGTGTCCTCCAAAAGCCCTCATAGGGGTTAAGAAACTGGATGCCAGGCGGTGTATTTCTTATCAAACAATTGAGAATAAAGGTGAGATTGCTCCCGAAACGGCTTCTGTATTAGGCAACCACTTATATGGTTGTGATATTTGTCAGCAGGTTTGTCCGTGGAACCGGTTTGCAACTCCGAATCAGACAATTGAATTTCAGCCGTCCGAGGCTTTTTTATCGCTTGATAAAGAAAGGCTCGAAAATATGACGGAAGAAGAATTTCGGATAATTTTTCGTCATTCGGCTGTGAAACGAGCCGGATATAAGGGGTTAAAAAGAAACCTGAAAGGAATCATCTGATTGCTTTCAGGTTTCTTTTTTGTAGAAATTTTATTTGCGGCTGATTGTATTATTATCCGAATTGCTCGGATTCAGATACCAATCTTGTGCCGACTGTTTATTTGATTGTACCCATTCTTCAAACTGAGGATATGCTTTACGGATGTTGACACCCTCCGTAGGATATGCAAATTTACCCGGTAAAATCAATGCCCACATTAAATGTGAAGTTGCTTCCGTAACCTGTGGTTGTACCCGGGTTTTATTAGAATGCGGAAATCCGGGAAGATGTGTTTCCTGGCGTTTTCCTTTATTCAGCTCGCCCGATACACAGAAGAAATTCATAGAAGTTATCAACAGGTCTTCTTCTTTCTGTGGTGTATTGAAATGAATAATGCATTCTACCGTTTTGGGATCAAACTTATCCATCATCGGATATGTATTGACCATATTTCCGGTTGTCTCACCAAATAGCGCATGGCAATTAGCAATTAAAGGAATAACCACCTTATTTTGGCCGGATTCCATATTATTTGCTCCTGTTTCGAAAACCCGATTATCCGCATTTCCTCCCGTAACAGTAATATTTTTGATGGCATCCGGTGTGATGTGGTCTATTTGCAGACCAAATCCGGTTTGGCGAGTCGCCCCCAATGCGCTTAGTTCAATCTGATAAGAGATTTCTGAAATTAGACCGTTCTTCTCTTTGACTGTTTTCTGCGAAACTACAGTTACCACTAAGTCATTCATATCATAATCTCCGAATGAAGGATAATTATCTTCCATCACGAAAGTAAAAGGATTTTTATTTTCAGTGATAATCGGAAAATCGGGATCAGAAGGGGTCGGATTTGTATCTCCATTTCCTGTTATATTGCAGTCAGTCACTTCTATTTTCAGATTTGATTTTTCCGTCCATCTTACAGATGGCGTGGTATCATAGCTGTTGTTGCCATTATTTCCTTTTTGGATATCCGAACATTCTATTTCTATATTTTTCTTGAAAGCTACGATTTTCCATTCTTTCATGCTGATCGTTTTGGCGCGTATTAAAGAGTAGTCATCCTCTTCGCCCGAAATTTTAGATTGTTGGTTGAAGAATGACAATTCATTTTTTATTTCCAGAATGGCACTTTCATCCAACTCTATATTTGCCCCCGTACATTTCATGTTTTCACAATCAAATCGGGTTTCATTTTCAAAGTCTGTTTCTCCTTGCTCTATGGAAACAGATTTGGCTTTAACATAGCAGTTATTCTCGAATTTTACACGGCTCAAATTTATTTCATCGGCATATAGTTTGCCTTCATTTTCGCATTGTCCTTGTTCGAAAGAGAGTACATTGATCTGGGCCATTCCCGAATTAGTAAAATTCCCATTTGTGAGTTTTACTCTTTCTGCGAATAAATCTCCCTCATTATTCAAGTTTAACAGACTATACGATTGAATCTCTTTTATATGGAGCGTTCCTTGCGGTTTATTTACGATCGACGAACCGCTATGATCAGAAATGCTGGTTAAATAAGCTGTTCCCTCATTATAGAATAAGTTGTTATTCGGGCAATTCATAGAAAGATCATGCTTCTGTTCATTGAATACAGCATCTTTCTGAATGGCAATAACTGCCTTATTGTGAATTGTTATTTTTGAATTCTGCCGAAAATTGATTTTTCCGCCTTTCAAGAGTAGTAGCTGAGTATATTGAGCTAATGAAATATCTTGATTAGCAACATTCCACTCTCCGTCGACAAACAGCTTCTCTCCTCCCTCCGGGCTAAACTTAATTTCGCCCGTGTAGTTTCCTTGAATCAGATAAGTTTTATTTTTCTTAAGCTGAACGGGAGACTGGGTACCTGATGTTATCACTTCATCATAGGCCGGATTTGAAAAATCAAATTTGAAATCGCCATACCCATCTGCTCTGGTTACGGATTGGAGTGATAGTGATCTGCTACCTGTACTTTTTACCGGTCGGAAATCCGCCAGTATTTTTCCATCCTCAATGTTTACTTCGCTTACAACAATATTCCCTTCAGGAGATACCTGGCGTATAAAAGCCTTTTTCATTGCTGCAGGAAGAACGATAGCGGTTTTAAACGGTGTCTGTTCTTTGCAAATGCCTTGGGTGTAGCAAATAGCTTCTGTATTTTCTAATGGATTTTGGTCATATACACCTACCACATAATGGAATCCACCCGAAAAACGATCATCCGGTGTTATATTTATCTGTGTTGGCTGTAAAGTTGCCCAGTCAAAATTATCAGGCACTTCGTTGATAAAGTAATTGTTATTTACAAACTCCGGGTCAAACAGATCCTGCTGACAACTGGTTGCCAACAGGGCAACGCATCCAAATTGAATATATTTTTTAAAATAGCCTGTCATAAAAAAATGTTTTAATAATTAGATTCGTTACTCCTGTTTAACGGGCTTTTATCACACCCTCAGAATGCAAAGACAAAATAGCTTATTTCATCAGATATTCGGGATTCCGATTCTCATGACCAATGTACCAGTCAGTAGCTTCGGCACCTCCGGTAGTAATCCATTTTTCAAATTTAGGATAAGCTTTCATAAAACTGCTCTTTTCTGTAGTATGGTAAAGAGAAGTCGGAATATGAATTGCCCATACAATATTTGTATTTGAGCTATACCATTTTTTGCTTCCGTCCATATTTGTGTTTGTCAACTTCTCGTTGTAATAGTTACGACCGAAGATTGATGGCTCTTGTCCGCTAAAATGAATTTCCTGAAGTTCATTGGATCCTTCGGCTATCGGCTTACCTAAAAAGAAATTGAACGAATCGAAATTCAGATTATCCAGGTCGATTGCATTACGGAAATAGATCATATAGGAGATTCTTCCTAATTTACTCTGTTCAATTTCAAATCCTTTTTCAGTATTAAGGAAGATAGAGCCTTCTGGTTTATGGATATTCGACCGGATACCATCGAATTTAAAGATCGCAGGATTCTTATCCGATTCACCCGGATCCACCCACATCATTTTGGCATCTCCCCCGAAGTTTTCACATTCACCTCTGTCAATTGATTCGATTTGTCCCCCTGTTACATTGTTTAACTGCAAATAAAAATCGTAAGGAAGAGAACCTCCGATAGCATTGATATACAATCCAATGTGCACAGCCATTACTTTATTTTTATTCTGAAGGTGTAACTGAATTTTATAATTTGCTACGAAATCGTTGAAATCGTAATCCCCGTAAGATGGCCATAGGTCTTCAAACAT
>JAVWBH010000187.1:5660-5936 GCA_036649595.1 Bacteroidales bacterium | reverse complement strand
CATTATTCAATGTACAATATACACGCAGGTTCTGACAGGCAAACTTACGGGTCAATTGTGACGGTACGGTGTATCCGAGTGTTACGTTCTGAAGACGTAAAAACGAACCGTCTTCGATAGCCCAGGAATGTGGCAAAACAGAGCTTTGACCAAATGAATGCGGCGACCAGTATTCTTTGGCATTCGCGCCTTCATTCATCGCAGCAAGTTGAGCCAGATCTGTGACAATATTTCCGGCACCATCGAGGTAACTGTAACGGTTGCCGGAATTCATAT